>NZ_BAABCQ010000245.1:0-8196 GCF_039539045.1 Streptomyces marokkonensis | reverse complement strand
GGTTTGGCGGGTCAGTCGCTGGCCTGGGGCCCATGGGACGAAGGCGGCATGCTGGGCCGCCTCGACGACACCGACCTGCAGCGCATGGCCCGTGCCGGCGTTCCGCCGCTCTCGGCCGAGCAGGGCATCGAACTCTTCGACGTCGCGGGCGCGTTGCCGGACGCCGTGCTCGTCCCCGTCCGGCTGGACCTGGCCGCGCTGCGCCGGCAGACGGCGGGCAAGCCGCTGCCGGTCATGTTCCGCTCGCTGGTCCGTGGGGCAGCCCCGCGTGCGACCGACGGACCGCCCGCTTCCGGCGGCGGATCGTTCGCCGACCGGCTGGGTCCCTTGCCCGACGTCGAACGCGAAAGGCTCGCCCTCCAGTTGGTGTGTGATCGCGTGGCGGAGGTGCTGGGGCACGCCCGGGGCGCGGACGTCAAACCCCATGACGCCTTTACGGAGATGGGATTCGACTCGCTCACCGCCGTCGAACTGCGCAACCGGCTCAACGCCGAGACCGGTCTGCGGCTGACCGCGACGCTGGTCTTCGACTACCCCACGCCGATGGTCCTCGCCGAGCACGTCCTGGACGAGGCCGCTCCGGCAAAGGCCGCGACCCGCTCCGTGCTCGCCGAACTCGACCAGCTGGAAGCCGCGTTCGCCGCCCTGGACCCGGCCGCCGAGGAGCCGGTGGCTGAGGTCACCGCCCGGCTGAACGCGCTCGTGGCCAGGTGGAACGAGTCGCGAGGGCAGAACGAGGCGCATGGGCAGGCGACGGTGACGGCGGACGACGTGGGCACCACCCTCGACACAGCCTCAGACGACGAGCTGTTCGACTTCATCGACAACAGGTTCGGCAGGTGACTCGCTGATGGCGAACGAGGGCAAGCTCCGCGACTACCTCCGGCGGGTGACCGCCGAGCTCCACGAGACGAGCGAGCGTCTGCGTGCCGTGGAGGAGAAGGACCGCGAGCCGATCGCGATCGTGGCGATGAGCTGCCGCTATCCCGGTGACGTCGGCTCCCCGGAGGAACTGTGGGAGCTGGCCGCGGCGGGCCGGGACGGGATCACGGAGTTCCCCGCGGACCGCGGCTGGGACGTGGACTCGCTCTACGACCCGGAGATGCGCCGCCCCAACACGTCGTACACACGAGAAGGCGGGTTCCTGCACGGCGCGGGTGACTTCGACGCCGAGCTGTTCAAGATCTCGCCCCGTGAGGCGCTGGCGATGGACCCGCAGCAGCGGCTGCTCCTCGAAGCTACCTGGGAGGCCATCGAGCGGGGCGGGATCGATCCGCTGTCGCTGCGAGGCAGCCGTACCGGCGTGTTCGCCGGGGTGATGTACCACAACCACGCGGCGAGCCTCGGGGCGGTGCCCGAGGGCGTGGACGGCTTCCTGGGCACCGGCACCGCGAGCAGTGTGGTGACCGGCCGGGTGGCGTACACGCTCGGCCTCGAAGGCCCCGCGGTGACGGTGGACACGGCGTGCTCGTCGTCGCTGGTCGCCCTGCACCTGGCGATGCAGTCGCTGCGGTCGGGCGAATGCGCCTTGGCGCTCGCGGGCGGGGTCACGGTGATGACCACCCCGGCGACGTTCATCGACTTCAGCAAGCAGCGGGGACTCGCCGCGAACGGCCGCTGCAAGGCGTTCGCGGACACGGCGGACGGCACCGGCTGGGGCGAGGGCGTCGGCATGCTGCTCCTGGAGCGCCTGTCGGACGCCCGCCGCAACGGCCACCGAGTGCTCGCGGTGGTCCGCGGATCGGCCGCGAACCAGGATGGCGCGAGCAACGGTCTGACCGCCCCCAACGGTCCCTCGCAGCAGCGCGTCATCCGCCAGGCACTGGCGAACGCCGGCCTCTCGGCGGCGGACGTCGACGCGGTGGAAGCGCACGGCACGGGTACGACACTGGGCGACCCCATCGAGGCGCAGGCGCTCATCGCCACCTACGGCCAGGAGCGGAGCGGAAAACGCCCGCTGTGGCTGGGCTCGTTGAAGTCGAACATCGGTCATACGCAGGCCGCCGCCGGCGTGGCGGGCGTCATCAAGATGGTCATGGCGATGCGGGAGGGTGTGCTGCCGCGCACCCTGCACGTCGACGAGCCGTCCTCGCACGTCGACTGGTCGGCCGGCGCCGTCGAGCTCCTCACGGAGTCGGTGGCGTGGCCGGAGACGGGGGAGCCGCGTCGCGCGGGCGTCTCGTCGTTCGGCATCAGCGGCACCAACGCCCACGTGATCCTTGAGCAGGCGCCCCCGGAAGGCGCCAAGGAAGGCGCCTCGCCGAGCGCCGCCGAGGAGCGCGCGGTGAACGGGGGCAGGTCCGCCCAGGCGGCAGGCGGCCCACTGGCGCCGGTGACGAGCGACGTCCTGCCGTGGGTGCTGTCCGGCAAGTCGCCGGAGGCCGTCGCAGGCCAGGCCGCGGGGATGCTGGCCTACCTGGAGGACCGTCCGGAGGCCGAACAGGCGACACCCGACGACGCGGTCGACGCGGCCGACGTGGCCTGGTCTCTGTCGACGACGCGGGCCCAGCTGGAGCACCGCGTGGCCGTGATCGCCGAGCGGCAGGAGGATTTCCGGGTCGGCCTGGCGGCGCTGGCGCACGGCGGATCGGCTCCCGGCGTGGTGCGCGGCGTGGCGGGACGTGCGACGCGGCCGGTGTTCGTCTTCCCTGGCCAGGGCGCGCAGTGGGCGGGCATGGCCGCCGGGCTCCTGGAGTCCTCACCGGTGTTCGCGGCGCGGCTGACGGAGTGCGGAGCGGCGCTGGCTGCGCACGTGGACTGGTCGTTGCTGGACGTGGTGCGGGGAGCGCAGGGCGCGCCGTCGTCGGACCGCGTGGACGTCATGCAGCCGGTGCTGTGGGCGATCATGGTGTCGCTGGCCGAGGTGTGGCGGTCGGTGGGCGTGGTGCCGGGCGCCGTGCTGGGCCATTCGCAGGGCGAGATCGCGGCCGCCGTGGTGGCGGGCGGTCTCTCCCTGGAGGACGGGGCGCGGCTGGTGGCGCTGCGGCGCCGGGTGACGCTGCCGCTGTCGGGCCGCGGCGGGATGACGTCGGTGGCACGGGACGCGGACTGGGTCGGCGAACGCGTGGCCCGGTACGGGTCGCGGCTGTCCTTGGCCGCGGTGAACGGGCCGGGCTCGGCGGTGGTCTCCGGCGACCTGGATGCCCTGGAGGAGTGGGAGGGCGAGTGCTCGGCGGCCGGTGTGCGCACGCGGCGCATCCCCATGGACTACGCCTCGCACTCGGCGCAGATCGACGGCGTGCGGGAGGAGTTGGCGCAGGCGCTGACGGGGCTCGCTCCCCGGTCCGCGGCGGTCCCGTTCTACTCGACGCTGACGGGCGGGCCGCTGGACACGGTGGAGCTCGGCGCGGACTACTGGTTCAGGAACCTGCGGTCGAGAGTCGAGTTCGAGGCAGCGACCCGGGCCACGCTCGCGGCGGGGCACCGGGTGTTCGTCGAGGTGAGTCCGCATGCCGTCCTCGGCTTCGGGCTGCAGGAGACGTTCGACTCGCTGGGCAGCGACGCCGTGGCGCTGGGTACGTTGCGCCGGGGCGAGGACGAGACCCGCAGGCTTCTCCTCTCCCTCGCCGAGGCGTGGGCGCACGGTGTGGAGGTCGATTGGCGCGCCGTGCTCGCGGGGACCGGGCCGCACCGCGTCGTGGACCTGCCCAGGTACGCTTTCCAGCACCGCCGCTACTGGCTCGACGCGGTGAGCAGGCCGCACAGCACCGACCCCGCCGGAACCGCCGGCGGTCTTGGCGGGGGAGCGGCGGCAGGTGCCGCCCCCGTGGACGGCACGTTCTGGGCAGCGGTCGAGAGCGAGGACCTGGAGGCGCTCTCCCGGACGCTCGCGGTGGATACGGAGCAGTCCTTCGCCGCCGCGCTTCCCGCCCTCGCCGCGTGGCGGCAGCAGCGTACGGCCCTCGCCACGGTCGACGCCTGGCGCTACCGCGTGACGTGGCAGCGGCTCCCCGAATCCGCCGGGACAGGGGTCCTCTCCGGAACCTATCTCGTGATCGCTCCGGAGCCCGACGCGGAGTGCGTCGCCGAGTACGCCTCGGAGATCGAGCAGTGCGTCAGCGCGCTCGCCCCCGCCGATGTCCGGGTCGTGCGGGTCGGGACCGGACACGACAGCGAGGCGGTCGCCGCACGCATACGCACCGCGCTCGCGGGCGCCGACGCCGACGAAGGCGGCGGTGAACCGGCAGCGGTGACCGGCATCCTTTCGCTGCTCGCCCTGGATACCAGCGCCCACCCCGGCGCGGAGGCGGTGCCCGCCGGTCTCGCGAGCACCCTCACCCTCGTGAAGGCCCTCGGCCAGACCGAGGACAAGGTTCTTCGGAAGTCGCTCCACAAGGCCCCGCTGTGGATCGCGACCCGCGGAGCCACCTCGGTGGGGCGGACCGACCGGGTGACCGATCCCATACAGGCCCTGCTCTGGGGACTCGGTGGCGTCATCAGAGCCGAACACGCGCAGCTCTGGGGCGGTTTGGTCGACCTCCCGGCAGATTTGGACCGGCGGTCCGCGCACCGCCTGCGCCGGGTGCTCGCCGCAGCCGACGGCGAAGACCAACTGGCCGTCCGCGCCACCGGCCTGCACGCCCGCCGACTCGTGCACGCCCCACACCGCCCCGGACTGGCCCCCGACCGGTCGGGGCCGGACGCGGCCGACCCCACGGCCATGGCGTGGACACCGCCCCGCGGCACCGTGCTGATCACCGGCGGGACCGGCGCGCTCGGCGCCCATGTCGCCCGCTGGCTCGCCGACCAGGGCTGCGAACACCTGCTGCTCGTCAGCAGACGGGGCCAGGACGCCCCCGGCGCGAAGGCCCTCGCGACGGAACTGGGCGCCAAGGGCAGCAAGGTCACTCTGGCCGCATGCGACGCGGGCGACCGGAACGCGCTGGCCGCACTGCTCACGTCGGTCCCGGCCGAGCTGCCCCTGACGGCGGTCTTCCACAGCGCGGCACTCCTGGACGACGGACTGCTCGACACGCTGACCACGGGCCAACTCGACCGTGCGCTGCGGGCGAAGGTACGGGCCGCGACGAACCTGCACGAACTCACCCGTGATCTCGGCACGGATCTCTCCGCCTTCGTCCTCTTCTCATCCGTCGCCGGTGTACTCGGCGGCGCGGGCCAGGGGAACTACGCACCGGCCAACGCGTTCCTCGACGCCCTGGCCCAGCACCGCAGGGCCCACGGCCTCACGGCCACCTCGCTCCAGTGGGGCCACTGGCGGGGCAGTGGCCTCGGCGAGGGTCAGGAGGAACGCTTCGCCCGCACCGGGGTCGGCGCGATGGATCCCGAACTCGCCCTCGTGGCACTGCGGCAGGCGCTCCAGGACGACGAGACCGTCCTCGCCGTCGCGGACGTCCGCTGGGAACGGGCGGCCGAACAAGGCACGACCCGACGGCCCGACCCGCTCCTGCGCGATCTTCTGCCCGAACTTCGAGGCACCGCCCAGGACATCGCCACGGGCCGTCCAGAGGTGGAGACCGGCCGCAGTTCGTCGGCGCTCTCCTCCCGGTTGCGCGCCATGTCCGACCAGGACGGCCTGCGTCTCGTCCTCGAGGTGATTCGCGGCGAGGCCGCCGCGCTCCTCGGCCACGCGACCTCGGAAGCGGTGCCGCCGGGCAGGGCGTTTCTGGACCTGGGGTTCAGCTCCCTGAGCGCGGTGGAACTCCGCAACCGACTCGACGCGGTGTCCGAGCTGAGCCTGCCGACGACTCTGGTGTACGACCATCCCTCCCCCGATGCGCTGGCACGTCACCTCTGGTCGGAACTGACGGAGAACGGCGGCAACAGGCCGTCTCCGTACGGTTCGGAAGGTACTGGCGCCACGGGTGACGCGGGCGGTACGGACGGTGACCCGATCGTCCTCGTCGGCATGAGCTGCCGGTTCCCCGGCGGCGTGGGCTCGGCGGAAGAGCTGTGGGAGCTGCTGGCCACCGGAGCGGACGGAGTCTCCGGGCTCCCCGAAAACCGCGGCTGGGACCTGGCATCCCTCTACGACCCGAACCCCGAAGGCGTGGGCACGTCGTACACGCGCGAGGGCGGATTCCTCCACGACGCCCCGGACTTCGACGCGGAATTCTTCGGAATTTCGCCGCGCGAGGCCCTGGCCATGGACCCCCAGCAGCGGCTGTTCCTCGAAGCGGCCTGGGAGGCCGTCGAACGGGCGGGTATCGACCCGATGTCTCTGCGTGGCAGCCGTACCGGCGTCTTCGCCGGCACCAACGGCCAGGACTACGTGCACCTGATGGACACCGAGACCGAGTCCACCGCCGGCTACGGCGCCACGGGCAGCTCGGCCAGCGTTTTGTCCGGCCGCGTCTCCTACACGCTGGGCCTTGAGGGTCCAGCGGTGACGGTGGACACGGCATGCTCGTCGTCCCTGGTCGCCCTGCACTGGGCGATCCAGGCCCTGCGCTCGGGCGAGTGCACGATGGCGCTGGCCGGCGGCGTGACGGTGATGTCCACCCCCGGCGCGTTCATCGAGTTCTCCCGCCAAGGCGGCCTGGCCCCCGACGGCCGCTGCAAGGCGTTCGCCGGGTCGGCGGACGGCACGGCCTGGGGCGAGGGCGTGGGCGTCCTCTTGGTGGAGCACCTGTCCGACGCCCGGCGCCTGGGCCACGAGGTACTTGCCGTGGTGCGCGGCTCCGCGGTGAACCAGGATGGTGCGTCGAATGGTCTGACGGCTCCGAACGGTCCGTCTCAGCAGCGTGTGATTCGGAGGGCGTTGGCGAGTGCGGGTCTTTCGGCGTCGCAGGTGGACGCGGTGGAGGCGCACGGTACGGGTACGACGCTGGGTGACCCGATCGAGGCGCAGGCGCTGCTCGCGACGTACGGCCAGAACCGTCCGGAGGACCGACCGCTGTGGCTCGGTTCGGTGAAGTCGAACATCGGTCACACGCAGGCCGCCGCGGGCGTCGCCGGCATCATCAAGATGGTCATGGCGATGCGGGAGGGTGTGCTGCCGCGGACGCTGCACGTGGACGAGCCGACGCCCCAGGTCGACTGGTCGGCGGGTGCGGTCGAGCTGCTGACGGAGTCGGTGGCGTGGCCGGAGACGGGCGAGCCGCGCCGTGCGGGTGTCTCGTCCTTCGGCATCAGCGGCACGAACGCGCACGTGATCGTGGAGCAGGCGCCGGAGGTGGAGGAGGCGGAGGCGGCTGTGGCTCCGGTGGTGTTGCCGGTGGTGCCGTGGGTGGTGTCGGCGAAGTCGGAGGCGGGGCTGTCGGGGCAGGTGGAGCGGCTGCGGTCGTTCGTCGCCGAGAAGCCTGAGCTGTCGCCGGTGGATGTGGGCTTCTCGCTGGTGACGTCGCGTGCGGTGCTGGGGCACCGGGCGGTGCTGGTCGGTGAGCGGATGGTTCAGGGTTCGGTGTCGTCCGGCAGGACGAGTGTGCTGTTCTCGGGTCAGGGTTCGCAACGGCCGACCATGGGCCGGGAGTTGTACGAGGCGTATCCGGTGTTCGCGGACGCGTTCGACCTGGTGTGCGCGGAGCTGGACCGTCATCTGGACCAGTCCCTTCGTGAGGTGGTTTTCGAGGGTGGTGAGCTGCTGGATCGGACGCAGTTCACGCAGGCGGGTCTGTTCGCGCTTGAGGTGGCGCTGTTCGAGCTGGTGACGTCGTGGGGCGTGAAGCCGGACTTCCTGCTGGGTCACTCGATCGGTGAGTTGTCGGCCGCGTGCGTGGCCGGTGTGCTGTCGCTGGAGGACGCTGCCGCTCTGGTGGCGGCGCGGGGTCGTCTGATGCAGGCGCTTCCAACGGGTGGGGCGATGGTGTCGTTGCAGGCGCCGGAGGACGAGGTGCTCCCGCTGCTGGTCGAGGGTGTTTCGATCGCTGCCCTGAATGGGCCTTCCGCAACCGTGATCTCGGGTGATGAGGTGGCGGTTCTTGAGATCGCCGCGCACTTCGAGGGTGAGGGCCGCAAGACCAAGCGTCTGCGGGTGAGCCATGCTTTCCACTCGCCGCGTATGGACGCGATGCTGGACGACTTCCGTGCGGTTGCGGAAGGGCTGACCTTCAACGCCCCGCAGCTGGCCATCGTCTCGGACGTGACGGGTGCGGTGCTGTCGGCGGAGGAGATCCGGGATCCGGAGTACTGGGTGCGCCACGTCCGTGAGGCGGTGCGTTTCCTGGACGGCATCCGCACCCTGGAAGCGGAAGGTGTGACGGCGTTCCTGGAGCTGGGTCCGGACGGTGTGCTGTC
>NZ_BAABCQ010000244.1:0-8221 GCF_039539045.1 Streptomyces marokkonensis | reverse complement strand
ACCAGCGACGACGAGCACGCCGTGTCCACCGTCACCGCCGGCCCCTCAAGACCCATCGTGTACGCGACGCGGCCGGACAGGACGCTCGCCGAACTGCCCGTGACGCCGTACCCGGCGACCTCGTCGCCCGCGCCGTTGAGGAGGTACCCGTAGTCCTGGCCACTGGAGCCCGCGAAGACGCCCGTACGGCTGCCGCGCAGCGACGTCGGATCGATGCCTGCACGCTCGAACGCCTCCCAAGCCGTCTCCAGGAGCATCCGCTGCTGCGGGTCCATCGCCAGCGCCTCACGCGGGGAGATCCTGAAGAAGCCCGCGTCGAATTCCGTGACGTCGGCGAGGAATCCGCCTTGCATGGCGTAGGACGTGCCCACCGCGTCCGGGTCGGGGTCGTACAGCGAGTCCAGGTCCCAGCCGCGGTCCGCCGGGAAGTCGGAGATGGCGTCGCCGCCCTGGGCAACGAGCCGCCACAGGTCCTCCGGGCCGCGCACATCGCCCGGCAACCGGCAGCTCATCCCGACGATCACGACCGGGTCGTCGTCCGCGGCCGCCCTCATGGGGCTGGTGCCGATGCCCGTGCCCGTCTCCTCCGGGCCGACCGTCTCCGCGAGCAGGAACCGGCTGATCTCCCGAGGTGTCGGGTGGTCGAACACGAGGGTCGCGGGCAGCCGCAGGCCGGTCGCGTCACCTAGTCGATTACGCAGCTCCACCGCGGTCAGGGAGTCGAAGCCCAGCTCCTTGAACGGCCTGTCGGCCTCCACGGCCTCCGGTGAGGCGTGGCCCAGCACGGCGGCGGCCTGCTCCCTCACCGTGTGGAGGACCATTTCGTCCCGCTCCGCGCCGCTCAGTCCTGCGAGGCGCTGCGCCAGCGCCCCCTGCTCCCCGGTGCCGCCCGCGGCGGCCTGCGCCGCGCGCCGCAGCGGACGCCGCACCAGGCCGCGCAGTACGGCGGGAAGCGCGTGGGAGTCCGCGAGGCGCCGCAGCGCGCCGCTGCTCACCTTCAGCGGCACCAGCAGTGCCTGTCCGTTCGCCAACGCCGCGTCGAACAGGGCCAGCCCGTCGGCGTCCGAGAGGGTGCCGAGGCCCGCACGCGTCATCCGGGCTACGTCCTGGTCCGCCGGTGCGGACACCGCGTCGTCGCCGAAGCGGTCCCACACGCCCCATGCGAGGGACTGTCCCGGCAGCCCTGCCGCCCGACGTGCCTGGGCCAGCGCGTCCAGGTAGGTGGCGGCTGCCGCGGAGGCGCCCTGCCCGGCGCTGCCGAGCACTCCCGTCACGGAGGAGAACAGCACGAAGAGGGACAGGTCCTGCCCCTGGGTCAGCTCATGCAGGTTGCGGGCCGCGTCCGTGCACGGCCGCAGGACCTCCGCCACCCGCTCCGGAGTGAGGTCCATGACCACACCATCAGCCAGAACACCCGCCGCGTGCACCACACCGGTCAACGGACGTTCCGCGGGAATCGAAGCCAGTACCCCGGCCAACGCCTCCCGGTCAGCAGCATCACACGCCACCACCCGCGCATCCGCCCCCAACTCCGCCAACTCCGCGACCAGCTCCGCCATCCCTTCCGCCTCCGGACCACGCCGGCCCAGCAGCAACAGATGCCGTACGCCATACTCACCAGCCAGGTGCCGGGCCACCAGACCACCCAACGAGCCCGTACCACCAGTGATCAGCACCGTGCCGGCAGCATCCACACCGATCCGCCCCGCACCCGTGACCCCCACCCGGGCCAGCCTCGGCACCCGGACCACACCCCCACGCACCACCACCTGCGGCTCACCCGCCACCAGCACCACAGAAACGTCCGAACCATCCACGTCATCCGTGTCCACCAACACCAACCGGTCCGGATGCTCCGACTGCGCAGCCCGCACCAGACCCCACACCGCAGCACCCGCAAGATCAGACGGCCCAACCCCGTCCACACCCACCGCACCACACGTACGCACCACCAGACGCGACCCAGCGGCCCCCTCATCACTCAAGAACTCCTGCACCGCCCCCAGCACCTCGCACACCGTTTCCTCAACCCCACCACCACCGGAAACCGGCAGCACCACCAGATTACCCTCGCCCCGCTCACCCACCGGACCCGGGGCCGGAACCCACTCCACCCCGAACAGCGGGTCGGCCGTGTCTCCGGCCGCGGCCGCCAACTGCCCCTCGGACACCTGCCGCAACACCAGCGCGTCCACCGACGCCACCGGCACACCCACGCCGTCGGCGACCGAGAGCGACACCGCATCGGAACCGGCAGCGGCCAGCCGCACCCGCAACACCGACGCGCCCCGCGCGAACAAGGACACACCCGACCATGAGAACGGCAGGCCTCCCTGGTCGGTCTCGCCCGGCACGCTGATGCCGATGACGTGCAGGGCGGCGTCCAGCAGCGCGGGATGCAGGCCGAACGCCTCCGCGTCGGACCGTGCGGACTCGTCCAGGGCCACCTCCGCAAAGACCTCGTCGCCGCGCCGCCAGGCCGCCTTCAGCCCCTGGAAGGACGGGCCGTACGCAAAACCGGCTGCTTCGTACGCCTCGTAGATGCCTGCAACCTGTAGCGCCTCGGCACCCGCGGGCGGCCAGGAAGCGAGCACCTCGGGAGCGGCCATGGCCTCTTCGGGGACCACCTCACCCACCGCGTGACACGTCCAAGGACCGGACGGCTCGGCTTCGTCCGGGCGCGTGAACACGCTCAGCGAGCGGCGTCCCGTCTCCTGCGCTGCGCCGACGCTCACCTGCATCTGGATCCCGCCCTGCTCCGGGATCACCAGCGGGGCCTGCAACGTCAGTTCCTCGACGCGCGGACAGCCGGCTTGCTCCCCCGCCCGCAGGGCCAGCTCCACGAATCCGGTACCCGGCAGCAGGATCACACCCTGCACCGCGTGATCGGCCAACCACGGGTGTGTACGCACCGACAGACGGCTCGTCAGCACCATGCCGTCGCCGTCGGCCAGCATCAATGCCGCATCCAACAGCGGGTGCTCCGCCTCCCCGATCCTCGGACGCATCGCGCCCCCGCGCCCCCGCGCGCCACTGGCAGCGCGCGGCCAGTAGCGCTCACGCTCAAAGGCGTACGTCGGCAACTCGATGCCGCGAGCCCCGGCACCGGCGTAGAACGCCGACCAGTCGACTTCCCTTCCTTGTACGTGCAGTTCAGCGAGGGTGGCAAGCAGATTCTCCGACTCTTCACGGTTCTTGCGGAGGATGGGTACGAAGATGAGCCGCTGCTCGTCCTCGGAGCCGGACGTCACGCAGTCCTGCGCCATGGCGGACAGGACGCCGTCCGGGCCCAGCTCCAGGAACGCGCTCACGCCTCCCGCTTCCAGGGTGCGGATGCCGTCCAGGAACCGCACCGCTTCGCGGACGTGGCGCACCCAGTACTCCGGGTCCTGGGCCTCCTCCGCCGACAGGACCTCACCCGTCACGTCCGAGACGATCGACAGCTGCGGGGCGTTGAAGGTCAGTTCCTCCGCGACCTTGCGGAAGTCGTCGAGCATCGCGTCCATACGAGGCGAGTGGAACGCATGGCTCACCCGCAGGTGCTTCGTCTTGCGGCCCTCGTCCTCGAAGTGCGCGGCAATGGCGATCACCGCGTTCTCGCCGCCCGAGATCACAGTCGAACGTGGCCCGTTGAGGGCGGCGATCGACACTCCCTCGACCAGCAGCGGCAGGGCTTCGTCCTCCGTCGCCTGGAGCGAGACCATCGCGCCGCCGGCCGGGAGCGCCTGCATCAGACGCCCCCGGGCCGCCACGAGAGCGGCAGCGTCCTCAAGGGACAGCACCCCGGCCACGTACGCGGCCGACAGCTCACCGATGGAGTGCCCCAGCAGGTAGTCCGGCTTGACGCCCCACGACGTCACCAGCTCGAACAGCGCCACTTCGAGCGCGAACAGACCGGCCTGCGTGAACTGCGTCTGATCCAGCAGCTCACCCTCACCGTCACCCCCGCCGAAGACCACCGCACGAAGAGGCTGGTCCAGGTGATGGTCCAGTTCCGCGCAGACCTCGTCGAACGCCTCCGCGAAGACGGGGTACGTCTCGTACAGCTCCCGTCCCATGTGGGGGCGTTGCGACCCTTGCCCCGAGAACAGGAACGCCAGACCCCTGTGCTCTCCCTCCACTCCTGTGACCACGCGCGACGCCTGCCCGCCGTCCGCGAGCGCGGCAAGACCCGACAGCAGCTCCTCCCTGCCGGTTCCCAGCACCACCGCACGGTGCGCCAGCACCGAACGCGTCGCGGCCAACGACCACCCCACATCCACCGGCGACAACTCGGCCCGGTCACCCGCGTACGCCAACAACCTGGCCGCCTGCCCGCGCAGGGCCGTGGCCGACTTGGCCGAGACCACCCAGGGGAGCACGCCGCCCGACGTCCCTGAGGCGTCCGCCGATGCCTCGCGCGCCGGCTCCTCGGGTGCCGCTTCGAGCACGACGTGCGCGTTCGTGCCACTGATCCCGAAGGACGAGACGCCGGAGCGGCGCGGCCGGTCGCCCTGCGGCCACCGGCGGGCCTCCGTCAGCAGTTCCACCGCCCCCGCCGACCAGTCGACCTGGGGTGTCGGTTCATCCACGTGCAGGGTCTGCGGCAGTACGCCGTGCCGCATCGCCATCACCATCTTGATCACACCCGCCACGCCCGCCGCCGCGGCGGTGTGGCCGATGTTCGACTTCACCGAGCCCAGCAGCAGGGGTTGCTCGGCCGGGCGGTCCTGGCCGTACGTGGCGATGAGGGCCTGTGCCTCGATGGGGTCGCCGAGACGGGTGCCCGTGCCGTGCGCCTCCACCGCGTCGACCTCTGTCGCCGGCAGTCCCGCACTCGCCAGCGCCGCCCGGATCACACGCTGCTGGGACGGTCCGTTGGGAGCTGTCAGACCATTGGACGCGCCATCCTGGTTGACCGCGCTGCCCCGTACGACCGCGAGGACGCGGTGGCCGTTGCGCCGCGCGTCGGACAGGCGCTCCACCAGGAGCATGCCGACGCCTTCGGCATGGCCGTAGCCGTCCGCCGCCCCGGAGAACGACTTGCACCGGCCGTCGGGGGACAGGACGCGCTGGCGTCCCATGGCCAGGAACGCGGACGCGGAGGGCAGCACCTGGACGCCACCGGCGAGCGCCAGTGAGCACTCGCCGCGCCGCAGCGCGTTGCAGGCCAGGTGGAGTGCCACCAGGGACGACGAGCACGCCGTGTCCACCGTCACCGCCGGGCCTTCGAGGCCGAAGGTGTAGGCGATGCGGCCCGAGAGCACGCTGACCGAGTTGCCGGTCAGGAGATAGCCCTCGGAGCCCTCGGGCATTTCGGCGTGGACGGCGTAGTCCTGGGCCATCGCCCCGGCGAACACGCCCGTCTGGGTGCCGCGCACCGCGGCGGGCCGGATCCCGGCCCGTTCGAACGCCTCCCAGGCCGCTTCCAGGACGAGCCGCTGCTGCGGATCCATCGCCATCGCCTCACGCGGGCTGATCCCGAAGAACGCCGGGTCGAACTCCCCCGCGTCGTAAAGGAATCCGCCTTCACGTACGTAGGTCTTCCCTGCCTTGTCGGGGTCCGGGTCGTAAAGGCCTTCGAGATCCCAGCCGCGGTCGGTCGGGAAGGGTCCGACGGCGTCCCGGCCTTCGGTGACCAGGTCCCACAAGTCCTCCGGCGAGCGGACCCCGCCGGGCAGTGTGCAGCTCATCCCGATGATCGCGATGGGTTCCGAGTCGTCGGCCGCGACGGTGGCGGCCGCCGCCGAGCCGTCGGCGCGCTCACCGAGCAGCAGGTCGCGCAGGGAGGTGGCGAGCACGGCCGAGTTCGGGTAGTCGAACACGAGCGTGGCGGGCAGCTGCAGCCCGGTGGCCGCTTCCAGGCGGTTGCGCAGTTCTACCGCGGTCAGCGAGTCGGCGCCCAGGTCCTTGAACGCCCGCTCCGGTGCCACGCCCTGCGGCCCGTCGTGCCCGAGGACCAGGGCCGTCTGGGAGCGGACCAGGTCGAGGATCCGGCGCAGCTGGTCGTCCGCGGAGAGTGCGGCGATCTCCCGGGCCAGCGCGAGGCCCGCGCCGGCCGACTCCTGCGGCTGTTCCTTCCTGGCCTGCCGTATCTCGGGCAGCGAACTCACCAGTGTGGCGCGCTGTCCGGGCAGTTGGCCCGCCGCGTACGCGGCCCAGTCGATGTCGGCGATGGCGACGGCGGCGTCGTTGCGCCCGAGCGCGCCGAACAGGGCGTCGATCGCCCGGTCCGGTGCCATCTCCGGGACGCCGCTGCGTCGCAACCGCCGCGCGGCCTGCTCCCCCTGGGCGAGACCGCCGCCGCCCCAGGCACCCCAGGCCACCGAGGTCGCGGGGTGGCCGTCGGAGCGACGGCGGCGTGCCAGTGCGTCCAGGTGCGCGTTCGCCGCGGCGTAGTTGCCCTGGCCCGCGCTGCCGAGCACACCGGCGAACGAGGAGTACAGGACGAACGCGGAGAGGTCATGGGCCCGGGTGAGCTCGTCGAGATGCAGGGCGGGTGCCACCTTCGAGCGCATCACCTGGGTGAAGCGGGCCGGGGTGAGGGAATCGACGGTGCCGTCTTCCAGTACGCCCGCGGTGTGGAACACGGAGTCGAGCGGGTGTTCCTCGGGGATGTCCGCGAGGACGCGTGCGAGCGCGTCGCGGTCCGCGGCATCGCAGGCGACGACGGTCACCCGCACACCGGTCGCGGACAGTTCTGCCTCCAGCTCGGCCGCGCCGGGCGCCTGCGGGCCACGCCTGCTGACCAGCACCAGATGTTCCGCACCCGCCCCGGCGAGCCGGCGCGCCAGGTGGGCACCCAACGATCCGGTGCCGCCCGTGATGAGGGCGGTGCCCTTGGGGCGCCACTCGGCCTCGGGGGTACCGGGTCCGACGGGAGCGTGTTCCAGCCGGGCCGCGTAGGCCCCGGCGGCACGTACGGCGACCTGGTCCTCGCCGCTTCGTCCGGAAAGCACCGCCACCAGCCGGGCCGCCGTCCTGCGGCCCCACTCCCCGGGTAGGTCGAGCAGGCCGCCCCAGCGCTGCGGGAACTCCAGGCCCACGACTCTTCCGAAGCCCCACAGCTGGGCATGGGCGGGGTGCGCCGGGGCATCGGCGGGTCCGGTACCGACCGCGCCTCGGGTCACGCACCACAGGGGTGCCGTGACACCGACGTCGCCGAGCGCCTGCGTCAACCCGAGCGTCGCCACGAGTCCCGCGGTCACGGAGGGTTCCCCGGACGTGGCGCTCTCGTCGAGCCCCAGCAGGGACAGTACGCCGCTCACCGTGCCCGGCTCGGGCAGGGCGTCGCTCAGCATGCCGGCGAGCGCGTCACGGTCCGCGTCGCCCACCACGACTCCGGTGACCTTCGCCCCGTGGTCGGCAAGAGCCCGCAGGACGGCGGCTGTCGGTTCGCCGTCGGCTTCATTGTTCCTGGGCAGGACCACCAGCCACGTGCCGTCGAGCGACGGGCCGTGCGGTTCCGGCAGCATCTGCCAGGCGACCCGGTACCGCCAGGAGTCGGCCGCAGACCGGTCGCGCTGCTTGCGCCGCCACGACAGCAGCGCGGGAAACACCTCTCCGAGTCTGTCGTCGGCGGTGACCTCCAGGGCGCCGGTCAGGCCCTCCAGGCCCTCCCGCTCCACCTCGTCCCAGAAACGGGCCTCCACCGTGTCCGAGGCCGGCGCGGCCGGGCCGAGGAGCGCTCCGTCGGGCCAGTAGCGCTGGTGCTCGAAGGCATAGGTCGGCAAGTCGACACGGTGTCCGCCGGGCAGGAAGTCCGCCCAGGCTACGTCGACGCCGTGGACGTGCAACTGCGCCAGTGACGTCAGCAGCCGCCGCATACCGCCCTGCTCACGACGGAGCGTACCCACCACCAGCGCGTCAGCAACCGTCTCCTCGACCCCCACCGTCAGCACCGGATGCGGACTGACCTCCACGAACACCCCGTGGCCCTGACCGGCCAACTCCTCCACCACCGGAGCGAACCGCACCGTCTCCCGCAGATTCCGGTACCAGTACCCCGCATCCAGCTCACCCGCCCCCACCCACGCACCCGACACCGTCGAGAACATCGGCACAACACCCTCGGCGCCATCCCCGGCGCCGTTCTCGGCGCCGGACGTCCCGACACCTCCCAGCACCCGCACCAACTCGTCCTCAAGCGCCTCCACCTGCACCGAATGCGAGGCGTAATCCACCGCCACCCGGCGCGCCCGAACACCCAGCCGCTCACACACCACCTGCAACTCGTCCAGAG
>NZ_BAABCQ010000243.1:0-8239 GCF_039539045.1 Streptomyces marokkonensis | reverse complement strand
GCACGCGCCGGCTCAACTACGGCGGCGACCGGCAGGCCAACGCCGCCCTGCACCGGATCGTCTTCACTCGCCTACGCGTCGATCCCCGCGGCCCAGGCGTACTAAGCCGTCGCTGCCTGGAGGCCGACAACGCAACATCGCGGACGCAAGAGTCGGAGCCTCCCAACCTGCCCCGAAACCCTATCGGCCCCGAACGAGTCTGGTGCCGACGCTCACTCTCGCTCGCCACTACTACGAGATCTGCTGGAAGATCCTGGGCACTGCCGTACCGGTCTACTGCTGGGCGATGGCCGCGCGAATCCGGTGGTCGACGCGGATGTCGTGCGCCAGGTGACCGAAGTACGTCACGCACTCCGGATGCTGTCGCAGCATCGCCGCCACCGAGCTGGCGGCGTCCGCGCTCAGGGTCGTCCACCAGGAGAAGACCTCGGCCTGGCCGCTCTGGTCGTCCAGGAGAGGGATCCATTCGAACGCGCCACCGCAGCACGCTTCCAGGAGATCGAGCTCCCTTACGCGGGCCGCCTCCTCGGCGATTCCGGCCAGCCACCTGACGGTGGCGTCGAGTTGCTCGAAACCGTGGGAGACGTCCGAACCGAAGAGTGTCGCCATCGCGGACACGACCTCGACCGCGCGAGCGGCGTCGGCCAGCAGATCCGTCATGATCGAGGCGACGGGGATTTTGATCAGCACGTCGAAGTAGAGAGCCGTGTCATCGGGATGCGTAGCGGCCAGCGTCAGGAGGTCGGCCCCCGCTTCCGTCGACCCGGCGAACAGTTCCTCCTGGAGGTGCTCGCCGCGTAGGGCGACGGGCTCCGTCGGCCCGTCCAGCTCATGTGCGACGAAGTCGAGGAAGGCGGACACCGTGGCCGGGCGTCGCTCTGGGTCCCTCTGGGTCGCCTCCCGGACGATCGCACGCCAGGGCCCCGACTTGGGGAGCAATGGGACGTTCACGAGGGGTGTCTCGCCCGTTACGGCCCACCCGATGAGCTGTCCCAGGCTGTAGATGTCGGCAGCGGGGCCCACGTGATGGGCGTCGCTGTAGTGCTCAGGTGCCGCGAACCCCTCGGAGCCGAGGAAGACCCCCACGCGGGTCCGCTGCGGATCGGTTGTCTGCCCCAGGGGCCGCCGTACGATCCCCCAGTCCGCCAGAACCCAGCGGCCGTTCAGGCGTAGGACGTTGGCCGGCTTGATGTCCCGATGGATCCATCCGATACGGTGCGCCACCGCGAGGACCGAGCATAGGGATTCCAGTAGCTCTCGCAGGGCCGCATCATCAGAGAATTCCTTTAGGCAGCTTTCGGCGGTGGCCTCTGCGTACGGCATGACGAACCAGGTGTGCCTGGGATCGAAGTCCAGGACTGGCATCGCGTGCGGGTTCCCGACCAGACTGCGCCCGCATTCGATCTCCCGTCGCATGCGGGCCACTTGACGTCTGGGCGGGTACTTGTCCTTAAGCTTCTTGAGGATGACGACCTCGCCGCTCGGCTTATGCACCGCCTTTAAGACGTCTGCCTGGCCGCCGTCGGCGAGGGGCAGCCGTTCACACCGGTAATCCTTGCGCTCGCCCCGCTTGGATGGGCCTACCAGCTCTCTCGTTCGTGGCGCGACCAGCGGCTTGCCAGCGAGCTCCTCCAGTTCCCCGGCTTCCGAGAAGAGGGTGATCCGGTCGCTCGTGTGGGCGATGGCGTCCGCGATGCTCGTCGAAGCCTTCGAGTTAGCGTCAGCCGGTTGCCGGGGAGCGACGACGTTCTGGAAGACCTCCGAAGGATCGAACCCCTCCGCGAGGTACTGGAGCACCTCGCTCTGGTCCTCGGGAAGTAGCGGCTGGAAGGCGTCGAACTGTGCCCTGTCCGCGATGGTGCGGATGGCCTCCAGGGTCTGGCCGTCGATACCCAGCTTTGTGAGTTCGGTGGCGGAGAACCGAGCGAAGAGAGTCGTCGGAGCGTGGGAAGCGGGCCGCGAAGTGACCAGCCGCTCCATGGCCGCGACGTTCCGCAACTCCAGTTTTCCCATCGCGGAGTTCACAGAGGCGAGTCTGGTGGCGGCCCACTGCAGGGCCTCGTCGTGCGGCAACACCTTGAGGAGGAGAAAGGTCTCACTTCCGTCGTCGGGCGCGAGGAGCACGCCCCTCCAGAAGGCCGTGATGCGCATCGTCCTCATCCGCGGATCACGGGCCGTGCGCGCGACGGACAACCCCAGCCCCTTGTCCGCGTACAGCTCGGCCACCGTCAGTGACTGGAACTTGGCCATCGCCTTGCGAACCGCGGCCCGGACGGGCTTGTCCAACTGCTCGTAGTCGGTCCAGAAAGTGTGCACGAAGGCGAGCTGCGGCAAGGGTAAGTCTCCTACGCGAGAGGCTGGTTGTGGCTCTCCAGCGTATCGCCGGGGCGTCCACTGGAAGTCCGGTCGCTCGGCAGTTCGGTGCCGCTTCCGGGCGGGCGCAGGTTCGCCCATACCTGACGCGACACACCTGCGATAGTGCCGTACCACGTCGAAGGCCCTGGGTGCCGGTACGTGAAGCGGGGGACGCGATGTGGCGCTTATGGTGTCGGCGCCGGGAGGATACGGAGTGATCCTGCGACAGGGGGAAGTGTTTGTTGCAGTATGTCAGCTGCTGTGGTCATTGCTGCTGTTGTGGTAAGTATGACGGTCGAAGGGGAGTCGCCGCGCGATGCGGTCGGGGTGTCCGCTCTCGGGTGACGCTGGGGCGTTGACGGCCCGGGGCCGACGGTACATGCAGCGGCCGTTTGGCCGACCGCCCGATCACCGATTGCGCTGTGCGCGCGGCGTCGGCGGAGCATTGCAGCGGGCTTGGGGGCGTGTGATGAGCGACATGAGACTGTGGGACGACAATCCCACGGGTGAGGACCTGCTGGGCTTCGCATCCATCGTCGACACGGTGGTGGCCACACTCGAGATCCCGTATCTGGACCCGGTGACGATCGGGATCGCTGCGCCCTGGGGCGGCGGGAAGTCGACGGTGCTGCGGCTTTTGCACAAGGAGCTGGACGGGCGAGACGGGTACCGGGTGATCCGTCTCGATCCCTGGGAGTTCGACGACCAGTTCGATGTGCGCGGTGGCGTCATCGGTGAAGTCCTGCAGGATATTCTGTCGGCCTACGGGGCGCAGGAGGGCCTGCCAGAGAAGATCAATGGGCTTCTTGAGCGTGTGAGCTGGTCACGTGTTGCGGTCAGTATGGCGAGGGGATCGCTGGTCGCCCAGTCCGAGGACTTGGTCGAGGCCCTCACGCCGCGTTCGAAGAGCGATGCCAGGAGCCTGGCGGGCTTCCGGGAGGAGTTCGCCTGCCTGCTCAGGGACTTGACGCAGCTGAAGCGTCTAGTCGTGCTGGTCGACGATCTGGACCGCTGTTTGCCCGACGCGGTGATGGCCACGCTGGAGGCCATCAAGCTGTTCCTGTCCGTCGAGAAGGTCGCGTTCGTCCTGGCGGCGGACCAGGACATGGTGCGCGAGTCGATCGCGGCCAGTCTGGACGCCACGGGCAGGGGGGAGCGGTTCGCCCACCGCTATCTGGAGAAGATCGTCCAGGTGCCCCTGTCGCTGCCGCGGATCGGCGCCGACGAGGCGGCCACCTTCATCACTCTGCTGCTTTCGGCCCACCAGTGCTCGCCGGAGCACTACACACGGCTGGTTGAGCACGCCCAGCAGCGGCGGGCCGCTGGGCAGTCGCCGGTTCTGTCGGATCTACAGAGTCTTCCGTGGCAGCCCGACGGGGCCTCGCTCGCTCTGGCCAGCCGGCTGGCCACCGGTCTGTCTGCCGACCGGTCCGGAAGCCCGCGCAGCATCAAACGCTTTCTCAACGCGTTCGCCCTACGGACCCGGATCGCGGAGAGCCAGGGCATCAGCATCGACCCCTCGGTGATCGTCAAGCTCATGCTGCTGGAAGACAGCCCCGGCAAGGACTTCGAGACCCTCGTCAAACTCCAGGACGTCCCGCGCAGTGAACTCCTTGAGCATTGGCAGGCATGGGGGAAGGGGGAACGTGACGACAGGCCGGACCAGGTCAGTGAGGCGAGCAGGCACTGGGCCGCTTCCGAACCCGACCTCACCACGGCCCCGATCGGCCCCTATCTCAGCCTGGCCGCTTCTCTCGTGAGCCTCACTGCGGCTGCGTCCCTCACCCAGGAGCAGGTCACCTGGGTCTCCCACCTCGCCGGTCAGGCCGAGCCGCACCGGCGCAGCGCGCAGCAGGAAGTGACGGCACGCCCGGTCACGGAGCAGCAGGCCGTCGTCGAGGCCCTGTTGGAGCGCGGCCGCCGGGAACAGGAGAGTGAGCCGCTCGTGGAGTCCCTCCTGTACATCGCGAAGGCCACCGAGGACCTACGCCGCCGCATCGCCGACGGCCTGTGGGATATGCGCCACAACCTCACCCCCGGTTCCGCCCTGGACATCGCCGACAGCGACAGCGAGGAACTGCGCGACCTGGCGGCACGCTTGGCAGGCGCCACCGACATTGACCCGATGGTGCAGGAAGCAGCCAAGGTGGAACAGGAGGGCCGCTGATGGGGACATCAGGCTCTTACGGAGGCAGCGGCTCCGCGGAGTGGAGCGCGGCCCATGACGCTTTCGACGCCCTGCCCGGCGTAGGAACGGGACCTGCGGACACTCTGGATCTGCCGGACGGCCAGCAGTTCCTCGACGATGTCGTGCAGGCGCTGGCCACCGCGCTGAGCAAGGACGATGCGGACCACGGAACGGTGCCGGCCGGTGGCTATCCCCTTTCTGCCCTGATCGCCACTGCCCGCGGCAGCGGCGGTGGCGGCGGGGGAGGAGGAGCCGGGGGCGCGGCCGGCCCCGGCCGTATCGGCGGCGGATCGCAGCGCCAGGTGCTCAAAGGCTCCTCCCGCGGTGCCGCAGCCCTCGCGGGAGCCTACGCACTGCGTAACGGTGACGCCGCGCAACTGCGGGAACTCGGCCTGGACTTCCGCGAGCTGAGCAGCTTGCCACGGCGCACCCAGATTTCCCGCATCCTGCAGGCCGTCCTCGGTGACGCCGGACACCCCGACGAGGCGGCCTTGCGCAGGGCCACCGTCAAACACGTCAAAGATGTCCTCCTCGCGGTCGAGCCGCCCACGCCGGAAGACAGCCTGCGGGGCCTCGTCGCCGAATGGATCTATGAACTCGGCCTGGTCGAGCTCCAGTCCCAAAAGGCCAGCGACAACCTCACCCCGGAGGAAGCCGTCCGCAAACAGGGCTGGCTGCGGTCCTGGCTGCAACGCCGAGTGCGCCACATCTCCGTGCCCGACACACGACGCATGACCGTCAAGGAATTCACCGCCACAGCAGCGAGAGTGACGAGGGAGGCACTGCGCATTCTGCGCGCAGGACGCTCATGACGACCGCCTATGAAGTACTGCCGCACGACGGACAGCAGCACGAGCCCTCCGCCACCGCCCTGCACTGGCCCCGCACCCGAGCCCACAGCCCCACGCCGACCGTCACCTGCACACTCGGCTGGGACCTCGACCTCCTGGGC
This sequence comes from Streptomyces marokkonensis, assembly GCF_039539045.1. Classification (NCBI taxonomy): domain Bacteria; kingdom Bacillati; phylum Actinomycetota; class Actinomycetes; order Kitasatosporales; family Streptomycetaceae; genus Streptomyces; species Streptomyces marokkonensis. Next base: position 2,744 of record NZ_BAABCQ010000243.1, on the reverse strand, counting down.
CCCGCACCGGCCGCTGCCGCCGACCTCGTCCGGATCGCCGCCTCCGCCTACCTCGCCGACCGCAGCGCCCGCCGCCCCACCACCTTCGCGCGCACCATCGACCTCACCGTCCACACCGTCGACCCCGACCCCTGGACCGCCTCATCCGGCCGGCTCGCCGAAGACTTGCTGTCCTGGCTCACCGGCGATGCCTGGCACCTGCACGCCGTACCCGCCGCTCCCGGCGGCCACCGTCCGGCACCAATTCCCGATGCCGACGACGTGATGCTCCTCAGCGGCGGACTGGACTCCTTGTGCGGCGCCGCGGACCACCTCGGTGACACGGCAGAGCGAATCCACCTCAGCCACTACGACGGCAGCACCGTCATCCGCCACGCCCAGCAACAGACCAGTGCCTGGCTCAACGGCCGTGGGCGGCAGCCGCTGCACCACCTCAGCGTGAAGCTCTGCCAGACCCATTCCGCCGCGGAATCCTCCTCGCGCAGCCGCAGCCTGTTGTTCGCCGCCCTGGCCTCAGCGGTCGCCGCCGCCGCTTCGAGCCCGCAGGTGACCGTGCCCGAGAACGGCTTCACCAGCATCAACCCGCCCCTGACCGCAGCGCGGGGCGGCGCCCTGTCCACCCGCTCGACCCACCCGGGCACGTTCGCTCGCATCAACGAGCTCCTGGCGAGCCTGGACATCCCCGTGACGGTGGCCAACCCCTACGCCTACCTCACCAAGGGACAGCTCCTGGCGCGAGCCTTGGACCGTGCGGGCCAGTCCCTGCTGCTGGCGGGGGCGGAAACTCTCTCGTGTAGCAAACTCGACGGCAATTGGTACTCAGGCGGGGACCCCACCCTCAACTGCGGCCTGTGCCTGGCCTGCCTGGTACGCAGGGGATCATTCACCGCAACCCCCCACCACGACGCCACCACCTACCTTGTCCACCACCTCACCGGCGCAGCACACCAGCTGCTGCTGGACCGCCGTCGTAAAGACGTCCACGACGTGCGGCAGGCCATCGCCCGCGACATCGACGACACCGACATCCTCGCCGTCGGTGAACTCCCCCCCGACACTGACCTCGACGCCGTCGTGGACATGTGCCGACGAGGTCTGCAGGAGCTGAACCATGTCCCCCTTCCCTGACGATTTGCCACCGCTCGACTGCCACGCCCACATCGCACCCGATGTGACCCCCGCGCAGATCGGGGCCCTACAGGGAGCCGTCGTCTTCGCCGTCACCCGCACCCCGGCCGAAGCACACCGCGCCGGCCGGCGCCGTGACGCGCGCCTGGTGTGGGGATCCGGCGTACACCCCGGCGTTCCCGAAGCGCTCGATGCCTTCGATCGGCAGCTGTTCCGCGCTACCTTGCGGAACAGCTGCCTCATCGGGGAAGTCGGCCTCGACCGCCGAGGCAACCTCGAGCGGCAACGCACCGTACTCGCCCAGATCCTCCATGCCGCACAGGACCAGGCCGTTCTACTGTCGTTGCACAGCACCGGACGCACCGGTCCCCTCCTCGACCTGCTGACGGACCAGCCGCACCCCGGAATGATCCTGCACTGGTTCCTCGGCAACCCCACCGAGCGGCAACACGCTATCGACCTGGGCGCCTACTTCTCCGTCAACGCCGCCATGCCCGACGACATCCTGACCTCCCTGCCCCTGACGCGCGTGCTACCGGAGACCGACTTCCCGGCTAGCCGGCGCGCCACCGGCGCATCACGCCCCGGCCACGTCGACCGGCTCGAACAGCGGCTCGCCCAACTCCACGGCATGACACCAGAAGACGTCAGACGGCGCTTCTGGCAGAACCTGCGCGAACTGACCACCCGCACCCACGTCCTGGATAGGCTTCCCGAACACGTCGCGGACTGGGCTCTTGAAGCCTGACACACAGCTTTCGTAAGCCACCGACGTCACTCACCCCGGCTGACACGCTCCACGACCCGGGAATCACTGCGCACGGGCTCCGGCAGCACACAGTTGTGCAGACCGCGGGCTGCGAGAACCTGCTCGACCCTCAGCCCCCGCACATCGGACAAGTCCGCCCGCACCAGATCGGCATCCGCCAGGTCCGCACCGTCGAGCCGCGCCCGACACAGAACGGCGCCCCTGAGCGTCGACCCTCGAAGAAGGGCCCCCCGCAGGTCAGCCCCCGGCAGCCGGGCCTTCGCGAGATGACGCCCCGCGAGATCGACCGGCGGCCAGGAACCTCCTCGACGCCGTGAACCAGGTGCGGTGAGCGCCCGCAGCGCCTCCTGAACCATCTCGTCGGGTTCCTCCGGAAGCTGCACGGACGCCAAACCGCCCGGAGCACCGGCAGGCTGCGTATGGCGGCGCACGAACGCATTCAGCACCCGCGCGGCATGCCTTCCCTGGTCAGGGGCATCCTGGACGATCTGTTCCAGTGCTAGAACGCCCCCGATGCACACATACGGCTCAGCCGAACTGAGCCGCTCCAGCGCCTTCGTGAAACGGTCCGTCACCTGCCCGCGACGGCTCAACCGGTAGGACCGGGCCGTATAGACCAAGGCGATGCCGGCACCAACGCCCGCAATGGCCTGCACCACGGCCAGCCGGACCTGCCCCAGCGCCGCAGACCGGGCCGTGGCATCCATCGACGACCAGTCCCGCCCGGCCAGCCAGCGTGCCAGGCGCTGGCTCAACGGAGTGAACATCAGGGCCAGCACCCCCGCCAGCCCGGCCGCGCCCAGCACAACAAACACTGCCGGCCATACCTTCTTCAACCTCATGCCCC
>NZ_BAABCQ010000242.1:0-8287 GCF_039539045.1 Streptomyces marokkonensis | reverse complement strand
GACGATGCCGATGACCCGGCCGTCGAGGCGGGCCAGGGCGCAGATGATGTTACGGGCCCAGCGCTCGTGGACCTCGAGGTACTCGCCGTCGTCGACGAGCTCCTCGATGACCTTGGTCATGTCGTAGGGGCGGTTGCCGTCGGCGGGGACCAGGTCGAGGAGGGTGTCACCACGGCGGTCCGCGGGGTCGCCGCACTCGTGGCGGGGCGGGTTCTCCCGGTTGTTCTGCGGGAGCAACGACAGCAGGTAGCGGACCTCGGCGAGGCAGGTCTCCTCGTCGTCGTACGCGAAGTGACACACGCCGGACGTCTCGGCGTGCACGTCGGCGCCGCCCAGGCCGTTCTGGGTGATCTCCTCACCGGTGACGGCCTTGACCACGTCGGGGCCGGTGATGAACATCTGCGAGGTGTCGCGGACCATGAACACGAAGTCGGTGAGGGCGGGGCTGTAGGCCGCGCCGCCCGCGCACGGGCCGAGCATCACGCTGATCTGCGGGATGACGCCGGACGCCCTGGTGTTGCGCTGGAAGATGCCGCCGTACCCGGCGAGCGCGCTGACGCCCTCCTGGATGCGGGCGCCGGCGCCGTCGTTGAGGGAGACCAGCGGGGCACCGGCCGCGATGGCCATGTCCATGATCTTGTGGATCTTCGTGGCGTGGGCCTCGCCCAGCGCACCGCCGAAGATCCGGAAGTCGTGCGCGTAGACGAAGACCGTACGGCCCTCCACCGTGCCCCACCCGGTGATCACACCGTCGGTGTACGGCTTCTTCGCCTCCAGACCGAACCCGGTCGCCCGGTGCCGGCGCAACTGCTCGACCTCACGGAAGGAGCCCGGGTCCAGGAGCAGCTCGATGCGCTCCCGCGCGGTCAGCTTGCCCTTGGCGTGCTGCGCCGCCGTCGCCTTCTCGCTCGGTCCGGCCAGCGCCTGCGCACGGATCTCGTGCAGCTCGGCCACTCGCCCGCGTGCGTCCGTCGGCTCACCCGGCGCCTCATCCAAAACGGTCATGTAGCGACTGTACGAAGCCGGACAAGGAATGCCAGCCGTCGACTCCGTACAGTCTCCGGCGCGTTTTCCTGGTAGCACTGAACAGAACCCCCACAGGACGCAGCCGTTTCGACTGCTCAGAGGGGTTCAAGCTTGTAGGGGTCGCACAAAGCCGTCAGCTGAGAGTCACCTCACATTCGTGGGTGGTACATACCACCCCCGGAGTGATTCGCAGGTGCAGTCGGCGGCCCGTCGCGACGACCTCGACCGTGTCCTCGGCCCGTACCGACGCTCGGACCGGGTGGTCCCAGATGATCTCCACAGGCTCGCCCGTGCGTGGCGGTTCACTCACGCAGAGGGTAGCGGTACGGCCACGGCGGCGGATCAGCACACTCACACCCGCCGTCGTGGTGAGCGGACCCGCCGTGCCGGCCCGCCAGAAGTTCGCGGCCGTGAGGCCGAGTGGGGGAACGGCGACCGCCTGGCACCGGTCGTCGTTGGCGAGGACCGTGAGCCGGCGACGGTCGGCGGCGCGCCGGGCGACGGCCCGGCGGGTGGCGCCCGGCATGGCGACGTAGAACGAAGTGGTCGACGGCCGCGCAGGCGGCGGTGACGCGCTCGGTGCCGAGGTGGTCGTACAGGGCGGCCGTGATGTCCGTCAGCAGGCGGGGGCTGCCGATCTGCCACTCCCACCAGTTGCCGTAGCGGGTGGTGGCCGGGTTGTAGACGGTGGCCGAGAGGTGGTCGAGGCCGCGCAGGATGTCGGCGAGCAGGGTCTCGTCGCCGGTGGATCCGGTGCCCTGTTGGACGTACGCCTCGGTCATGGTCCACAGGCGGCCGTACGCGAGGGTGATGCCGGCGGGCGGGTCGAAGGGATGACCGGGCCACAGGGAGGTGGGGGTGGGGGCCATGGTGGCGCGGTGGGCGCGGGCGCGGTCGCCGGTGTCGGCGAGGCGGGAGACGTACGGTTCGGCGGCCGGGTCGTAGCCGGTGCCGAGGGTGATGCCGAGCCAGCGGCGACGGAGGGTGTCGTAGGGGTCGGCGGCGGCCGCGGCGCGGGTCGGGGCGCTGAGGGCGGGGGCGAGTGCGGCGGCCAGCGCGGCCGTGAGGAGGAGGGAGCGGCGGGTGGGTTCGGCGCCGGTTCGGCCGGGGCCCGTTCGGTCGGCGTCCGTTCGGTCGGCGCCGGTTCGGCGGAGGTGCGGCCATGTGGAGGTCATGCCCATGACCTTTCCCCGGGCGCGGGGTCCGCCAGGCGGCCGTACGGGTGCTGCGGGTGCGGGTCCACCGGGTTACGAAGGGGAAGCCTGACCGCCGTCCCGGTTCACCTCTGTTCCGGTGCGTTCCGATCCGCGACGAGGTGACCATGCGCCTGCTGCTCGTCCATCCCAGCGCCCTGCTGTACTCCGAGATCTTCCTTCGTCTGGAACCCCTGGGTCTCGAACGGGTGGCGGGCGCGGCCCGCGAGGCGGGGCACGAGGTCCGGGTCGTGGACCGCCAGGTGCTCAGCGAAAGGACGCTGCGGGACGAGGTGCGGTCGTTCCGGCCTCAGGCCCTCGGCGTCTCGCTGAACTACCTGGCGAACATCCCCGAGGCGATCGACCTGGCGGCGAAGGTGAAGCGGGAGGTGCCGGGATGCTTCGTCTTCTTCGGCGGGCACAGCGTCTCCTTCGTCGCCGAGAACGTGCTGGAGCAGGCGGCCGGCGCGGTCGACGCGGTGGTCCGGGGCGAGGGCGAACCGGTGGTCGCTCCGCTGCTGGAAGCGGTGCGCGACGGCGGGGTGGAGGGCGTCCCCGGGATCATCACCACCGCCGGACGCGGACCCGCGCCGCTGATGATGCACGGCATCGACTCCCCGCTCCCGGCCCGCGACCTGATGCGCAACCGGCGCCGCTACTTCATCGGGGAGCTGGACCCGTGCGCCTCCGTCGAGTTCACCCGCGGCTGCCCCTGGGACTGCTCCTTCTGCTCCGCCTGGACGTTCTACGGCCGCAGCTACCGAAAGGCCTCCCCCGAGGCGGCGGCCGAGGACCTGGCGAGGGTCCGCGAGCCCAACGTCTTCATCGTCGACGACGTGGCCTTCATCCGACCCGAGCACGGCAACGCCATCGCCGACGAGGTGGAACGGCGCGGCATCCGCAAGCGGTATTACCTGGAGACGCGCAGCGACGTGCTCCTGCGTCACCCCGAGGTCTTCGAGCGGTGGGCGCGGCTCGGCCTGCGCTACATGTTCCTGGGCATGGAGGCCATCGACGCCGAGGGCCTGGACCTGTTCCGCAAGCGGATCAGCCCGGACGAGAACTTCCGGGCGCTGGAGACGGCCCGGCGCCTGGGCATCCAGGTGGCCATCAACCTCATCGTGGACCCGGCCTGGGACGAGGAGCGCTTTCGGGTGGTGCGGGAGTTCGCGCTGTCGGTGCCGGAGATCGTGCACTTCACGGTGATGACGCCGTATCCGGGAACGGAGATCTGGCACACCGAGTCGCGCCGCCTCACCACCCGCGACTACCGCCTCTTCGACATCCAGCACGCGGTGGTCCCGACCACACTGCCGCTGGACCGCTTCTACGAGGAACTGGTACGCACCCAGGCCGTGATCAACCGCAAGCACCTGGGCCTGCGGACGGCGTTCGGCGCGGCCCGCATCCTCGGCCACAACCTGCTGCGCGGGCAGACGAACTTCGCCCGGATGCTGTGGAAGTTCAACCAGGTCTACAACCCGCGCCGCCAGTTCGCGGACCACGGCATGCCCGTGCGGTACGAACTCCCGCTGCCCAAGCCCGTCGACGTCGGCGACCGGCGGCAGCTGTACGTCCACACCCGGGCGGCACCGCAGGCGTCGCCACCGCGCCGTGCATAACCGTTGAAGGCCGAACGGAATAGGTCTACAGTCGTCACCGTTGAACTGGTTGAACATTCAACATCATCATCGCGACTCGACCTTTCCCGGAGGGCACCATGACCACCACCCCCGATCTCGCCACCCTGACCGGCGAGTACACGATCGACCCCGCCCACACGACGATCGGCTTCACGGCGCGCCACGCCATGGTCACCAACGTCAAGGGCAAGTTCCTCGACTTCAGCGGCGAGCTGCACCTGGACGGCGCCGAGCCGACCCGCTCCACGGCGTCCCTCGACATCACGATGGACAGCATCGACACCGGGTCCGCCGACCGCGACGGCCACCTCAAGAGCTCGGACTTCTTCAGGACGGACGAGTTCCCGAAGATGACCTTCCGGTCCACCAGGGCGGAGGCCCTGGGCGACGACGACTACCGCGTCACCGGCGACCTGACGATCCTCGGCACCACCAGGCCGCTCACCATCGACCTGGAGTTCAACGGCGCCGCCAAGGACCCGTTCGGCAACGAGCGCGTCGGCTTCGAGGGCAAGGCGGAGATCAAGCGCTCGGAGTGGGGGCTCACCTGGAACGCCGCCCTGGAGACCGGAGGCGTGCTGGTCTCCGACAAGATCAAGCTGAACTTCGACATCTCCGCGATCAAGCAGGCGTGACGCCCCGCGCCTCCTCGGGAGCCGCGAAGTCCACGTCGGCGGCGGCCCGGACCCGGATGCTCCGGCCGGGCCAGCCGATCATCCCGTAGACCGTGTTGTACTGGGCGATCGAGCGGTCCGCGGGCATCAGGCCGCCGGCGTCCGCCGCGCTCCGCCGCGACGTGGTGTGCCCGTCGGCCACGACGACCAGGTCGTAACCCCGGCTCAGCGCCTGCCGCGCCGTGGTGTCCACGCAGACCTCCGTGGCGAACCCGGTCACGATCACCTCGGTGACGCCGTGGGCCCGGAGGATCTCGGCGAGGTCGGTGTCCAGGAAGCTGTCCGGTGTCGTCTTGTCGACGACCGGCTCACCCTCCCGCGGCGCCAGTTCCGGCACCACCCGCCACCCTTCGGTACCGGGCACCATCCCCTCCCCCCGCTGTCGCACCGTCACCACGGGAACGCCGGCGGCCCGGGCCCGGTCGCGCAGCCCCGCGATCACGGCGACGGTCTCGGTGGGCCGGTGGGCGATGCCGACCGTGGCGTTCTGCATGTCGATGACGAGGAGCGCGGGAGTATGCGGCATGGGCTCACGTTATCGGACGGGTGTTCCCAGGTCCCTGCGTACAGCGAACTCGCACCCCGGTCAGAAGCCTCCGCCGAAGTCGCCGCCACCGCCGAAACCACCGCCACCGCCGAAGTCGCCGCCGCCGAAACCGCCCCCGAAGTCGCCGGGGTCGAAGTCGGCGCCTGAGACGTCGCCGCCGCCGAAGTCGCCGTAGCCGGCTCCGTATCCGGCTCCGTAGGCGGGGCCCGCCATCATGCCTCCCAGCATCGTGCCGACCAGCAGGCCGGGCAGGATGCCGCCGCCGAAGTATCCGCCCGCCCAGGGGCCGTAGGCCGGGCCCGCGTCCCAGTAGGGGCGGCGGCCGTACTCGGTGTCCACCTCGCGGATCATCGGGTCCCGCCCGTCGGACAGCCGGGTCCGGTCGGCCGCGCAGACCGGGACCTCGCGGGTGGCGCCGCCCGGTGGGGTCCAGGTGACGTCCGCGACCGACGGGCCGTGACGCGGGTCGAAGAAGCAGGGCGGGCGGCGTTCGGGCAGCGGCCCGCCCTCGCGCCGGGCCGAGAGCTGCGCGAGCGAGAAGCGGCCGTCCTCCAGCGCCTGGGTCACGGCGCGGACGTCCTCCGGTTTACGGGCGTCCGCCATGAACGTCTTGGCCTGCTCGTAGGCGTCGAGGGCGCGTTCGTAGTCCGTGCGCATCGCGTCGTCGGCGCGTGGTTCCGCCGGGTGGAAGTCCAGGCGGTCCAGTTCCTCACCGAACGCCGTGATGTCCTCGTCGACGACCACTCGCAGCCGCTCCAGCGCCTCCCGCTGCTCCTCCTCCCTGCGGTGCCGGTTGCGCCGGGAGAGGGCGTAGACGCCCGCGCCCCCGACCGCCACGACCGCGCCGGCGGTGATCAGGGCGCCGGTCGGCGCGGAGGCGCCGCCGGAGTCCCAGGAGGAGGGGGCGGAGCCGCGGACGCTGCGCAGGGCGTCGTCCACGAAGTCGTTCAGCTGGGCCTTGGCGTCTCCGGCGCCCTGGGCCGCCGTGACCAGGTTGTCCACACCCTGGCGGCTCAGCACCCGGCTGTCGGCGCGCGCGTCGAACTCGTCGCCGAGGCGGATGCCGTACAGGCCGGTGATGCCGGTCTCGGTGCGGAGGTTCTGGAAGAGGTTCTCGGTCGGGTAGTCGGCCGGGAGGACGGCGACGAAGACGGGTTCGTCCGCGTCCTCGATCTTGTCGGCGAGCGCCTCGGCGTCCGACGACGACAGCAGGTCGGTGGCGGCCGGGTCCACGTAGACGGGACTCTCGCGCAGAGCCGCGCCGATCTCGGTGACGTCGGTGGCCGCCTGCGCGCCGGGCGCCCCGGCCATCAGCACCGCCAGCGCGGCGACGACCGGCGCGACCAGGAGGCGTATGAGGACTCGAACACGTGCGTCCGTCATACGTTCGAAAGTACCCGAATCCGCCCCGATAAGACATCGGTGCGGACCCGGACAAAACCGGCATCCCTCCCGGCACTGCTCGAGGCGCTCCGCCCGGCATTCACCCCGCGGGCGTGACCCCCGCCCGCAGCAGCCCGTACGTGTACGCGTCCTCCAGTGCCTGCCAGGAGGCGGCGATGACGTTCTCCGCGACGCCCACCGTGGACCACTCCCCCGTGCCGTCGCTGGTGGAGATGAGGACCCTGGTCGTGGACTGGGTGCCGTACACGCCCTCGAGGATGCGGACCTTGTAGTCGACCAGGTCGAGCTTGGCCAGCTCCGGGTAGATCTTCTCCAGGGCGACGCGCAGGGCGCGGTCCAGGGCGTTGACCGGGCCGTTGCCCTCCGCCGTGGCGACGATACGCTCACCCTTGGCCCAGAGCTTGACCGTGGCCTCGTTGGCGTGGGAGCCGTCGGGGCGGTCCTCGGCGATCGAGCGCCAGGACTCGACGTCGAAGTACGTGAGCGGGGCGCCGTCGGCCTCCGCGCGCAGGAGGAGTTCGAAGCTCGCGTCCGCGGCCTCGTAGGTGTAGCCCGCCAGCTCGCGTTCCTTCACGCGCTCGACGACCCGGCCGACCAGCTCCCGGTCGTCACCGAGGTCGATGCCGAGCTCCTTGCCCTTGAGCTCGATGGAGGCGCGGCCTGCCATGTCGGAGACCAGCATCCGCATGGTGTTGCCGACCAGCTCGGGGTCGATGTGCTGGTACAGGTCCGGGTCGACCTTGATCGCGGAGGCGTGCAGGCCCGCCTTGTGCGCGAAGGCGGAGACGCCGACGTAGGGCTGGTGGGTGGAGGGGGTGAGGTTGACGACCTCGGCGATGGCGTGGGAGATGCGCGTCATCTCGCGGAGCCGGCCCTCGGGCAGGACCTGCTTGCCGTACTTCAGCTCCAGCGCGGCCACGACCGGGAACAGGTTGGCGTTGCCGACCCGCTCGCCGTAGCCGTTCGCCGTGCACTGGACGTGGGTCGCACCCGCGTCGACCGCGGCGAGGGTGTTGGCGACGGCGCAGCCGGTGTCGTCCTGGGCGTGGATGCCGAGCCGGGCACCGGTGTCGGCCAGCACCGTGCCGACCACGGCCTGGATCTGCGCCGGGAGCATGCCGCCGTTGGTGTCGCACAGGATGACCACGTCCGCGCCCGCTTCCGAGGCGGCGCGCACGACGGCCTTGGCGTACTCGGGGTTGGCGCGGTAGCCGTCGAAGAAGTGCTCGCAGTCGACGAAGACCCGGCGGCCCCGCGCGACGAGGTGGGAGACGGTGTCCCGCACCATCGCCAGGTTCTCGTCGAGCGTGGTGCGCAGGGCGAGCTCGACGTGCCGGTCGTGGGACTTGGCGACCAGGGTGATCACCTGGGCTCCGGACTCCAGAAGCGCCTTGACCTGGTGGTCGTCGGCGGCTTTGGCCCCCGCGCGGCGCGTGGAGCCGAAGGCGACCAGCCGGGCGTGGCGGAAGTCGATCTCCTGCTGGGCGCGGGCGAAGAACTCGGTGTCCCGGGGGTTCGCGCCGGGCCAGCCGCCCTCGATGAAGCCCACACCGAAGTCGTCCAGGTGCCGTGCGATGGCCAGCTTGTCCGCGACCGTGAGGTTGATGCCCTCACGCTGCGCGCCGTCGCGCAGAGTGGTGTCGAAGACGTGGAACGAATCGTCGAGTTCGCTGGTTGCGGTCATGATCTGAAGACTCCTGTAGGGGATCTCGGTCTACCGGAATGACCGGTTCCACCGTCCGTCTATGATCCCTCGCGCTCTCTTCCCGGCTGGAGGTGGGCCAGGAAAAACGAAAAACC
>NZ_BAABCQ010000241.1:0-8407 GCF_039539045.1 Streptomyces marokkonensis | reverse complement strand
CACACCACCGGCGCCGGAGGAACAGATGGCCGCAGCTCGCGGACGCACAGGAAGACCGCCCCTCACCGAGGAGCGCAAGGCCGAGATCCGGCTGGAGATCGCCCGCGCCGCCGTGGACCTCTTCGTCACCCAGGGGGTCGCCGCGACCACGGGCGAGCAGATCGGCCGGGCGGCCGGCATCTCGGCGCGTACGGTGTGGCGCTACTTCCCGACCAAGGAGAGCTGCGTACGACCGCTGCTCGCGGCCGGCATCGAGCTGGTCGCCGACTCGCTGCGGCAGTGGCGGCCCGGCCAACCCCTCGATGAGGCCTTCGACTTCGAGCAGCGCGCGGCGGACGACGACCGTCTCCTCGCAGTGCCCGCCCAGGCCACCGTCGGGGCACTGGTACGGCTGACCCGCACCGAACCGGGCCTGCGCGCGGTCTGGCTGCAGACCTACGACGAGGCCGAGCCGGCGTTCGCCCGCGCGCTGGCCGAACGGGCCGGGCTGCCCGCCGACGACCTGCGGCCGGCGATCCTGGCGGCCATGTTCAACGCGGCCCTGCGCGCGGCGGTGGAACACCACGCCTGGCACACGGCCGACGGCCCCGCCGACGCCGCGACGGCGCGGGCCGAACTGGCCGCGACCCTGCGCACCGCTCTCAAAGCCGCGGCGGCCGGCCTCACCTGACGGACCGCGCCGCGCCGGCCGCGCGACCGGGAAACGCGGCGGGGGAGCGACCTCTCGCCGCCCGGCCCGGCGCGCCAGGCGTTCCGGCTAGACCTTCCGGTAGGAGTACGCCTCCGCGGCCGCCGCCTCCACGGCCGCGAGGCCGGCGCCCGTCGCGGCCGTGACGACCGCGGCCACCGCGCCCTCGACGAACGGGGCGTCCAGCAGACGGGTGTTCTCCGGAAGTTCGTCACCCTCGGCGAGCAGCGCCTTGACGGTGAGCACCGCGCTGCCGAGGTCGGTGAGGACGGCGACCCCCGCGCCCCGGTCCACGGACGCGGCAGCGGCCGAAACCAACTCGGAGCTGGTCCCGAACCCGCCGGACGCGGTCCCGCCCGCCGGGGCGATCGGCACCGTCACGCCACCGCCCGACAGGGCCTTCGCCAGTTCGGCCACGGACGCGGCGACCTCGGCGCTGTGCGACACCAGCACGATCCCGACCAGCTTCCCGTCACTCACCGGCCGCCTCCTCCAGCGCCGCGACGAGCAGCGCCGCCGAGGTGGCGCCGGGGTCCTGATGCCCGATGCTGCGCTCGCCGAGATAGCTCGCCCTGCCCTTGCGGGCCTGCAACGGCACGGTCGCCCCGGCTCCCTCCTCGGCCGCGGCGCGGGCCGCGGCGAACGAGTCGCCGAGGGCGTCCACGGCGGGCACCAGGGCATCGATCATGGTCTTGTCCCCCGGCGCGGCACCCCCGAGCGTCCGGACGGCGTCCACCCCCGTCCGCAAGGCCTCGGCCAGCTGCTCCGGACTCACCTCGGCGGCGTCCCCGAGCGTCTTTCCGGTGCGGCGCAGCAGCGTCCCGTACAGCGGCCCCGAGGCGCCGCCGACCGTGGAGATGAGCTGCCGCCCGGCGAGCATCAGGACCCCGCCGGGCGTGTCGGGTGCCTCCTTCTCCAGCGTGGCCGCCACGGCCGTGAACCCGCGCTGGAGATTGCTGCCGTGGTCGGCGTCGCCGATGGGCGAGTCGAGGGCGGTGAGCCGCTCCGCCTCGCGGTCGACCGACGCGGCGGTCGCCGTCATCCAACGGTGGAAGAAGTCGGCATCGAGCACTGGTTCTCCTTGCCTGGTAGGTACGTGGTGACTCCTTCCCCGCCCACCGTCACATGCCCCACCTCAGGCCAGGTGTCTTCACCGGCGCGTCCCACAGCCCGAGCAGTTCCTCGTCGATCTCGCACAGGCTGACCGAGGCCCCCGCCATGTCCAGCGACGTGACGTAGTTGCCGACGAGGGTGCGGGCGACGGCGACCCCACGCTCGCCGAGTACGCGCTGCACCTCGGCGTTGAAGCCGTACAGCTCCAGCAACGGCGTCGCGCCCATGCCGTTGACCAGGACCAGGACGGGATTGCGCGGGTTGAGGTCTGTCAGGACCGTGTCGACGGCTGCCTCGGCGATCTCCCCGGAGGTCATCATCGGGCGCCGCTCCCGGCCGGGCTCGCCGTGAATGCCGATGCCGAGCTCCAGCTCACCGGCCGGCAGGTCGAAGGTCGGGCTGCCCTTGGCCGGCGTGGTGACCGCGCCGAGCGCGACACCGAAGCTGCGGGAACTGTCGTTCACCTGCCGGGCGATCGCCTCCACCTGCTCCAGCGGCCGGCCCTCGTCCGCCGCGGCCCCGGCGACCTTCTCCACGAACAGCGTCGCCCCCGTACCGCGCCGCCCGGCCGTGTAGAGGCTGTCCGTCACCGCCACGTCATCGTTGACCAGCACTTTCGCCACCCGGATGCCCTCGTCCTCGGCGAGTTCGGCGGCCATGTCGAAGTTGAGCACGTCACCGGTGTAGTTCTTGACGACGAACAGCACCCCGGCCCCGCTGTCCACGGCCGCCGCGGCCCGCACCATCTGGTCGGGAACCGGCGAGGTGAACACCTCACCCGGACAGGCCGCCGACAGCATCCCCGGCCCCACGAACCCGCCGTGCAGCGGTTCGTGCCCGGACCCGCCCCCGGACACCAGGGCGACCTTCCCGGCCACGGGAGCGTCCCGCCGCACGATCACCCTGTTCTCCACATCCACGGTCAACTCGGGATGGGCGGCCGCCATACCGCGCAGCGCGTCCGCGACCACGGTCTCGGGGACGTTGATGAGCATCCTCATGGGTATCTCCTGGGGAGCCTAGCAGGCCAGTCAGTGACCTGTGTCTTTGCTGGTGAGAGTGGGTGGGAGCAGTTTTGGATCTTGGTGCTCCGTGACGGCTTGGAGCGGGTTCTGGCGGTACTGATGCTGACTCAATGCCGAATTCGGTGACGGCTCGTCAGGTCCGTCAGGCGGTCGGGTGCGGCTTGGTCGGGGTCCCTGCTGTCGGCAGTATCGGCCTTGCGGCAGCGAAGGTCACGCGCGAGAACGGCATGGGCGCGCCCAGGTCCCGAAACGGGCTGTGCCGGATGTCGGCGTCTTGTGGGCCTTGGCCAGCAGGTCGCTGGTTGAGCAGGTCCCCCTGGTGGACAGTCGAAGCATGCTTGACGTGAGTGTGCGCCGTGGTCTGGGAACTGTTCAGGTAGTACTGCACTGGAAGAAGACCCGCACCCGTGCCCGTGCGTGGTGCCGATGCCCTGGTCCCCGCCTACCCGTGAACCACCTCCGCACGCGGACGCCTGCGCCTGCTGCTCGGCGCCTACGGATACGAGGGCGACCGCCTGCAGTTCCAAGCTGTCGTGGCGAAACGGGTCAGAACCAATGCGAACGCCGTCCGCTGCCTAGCCGCTGGCGGCGCCCCGGTCTACACAGCCCTGGAGTTGGTCGCCGTCGACCTCGATCAGGCGGCTCGCGCAGTAGACCTGCTTCCCGCTTCCTTCTGGCTGCCCCCCGGATCGTGCCCACGACAACCCTCTATCTCACCGGGCCGTCAGCACCGCCCGCACTGGTACCACGGGGCCCGACCGCCACAGCAGATACCGGGCGCATCGAACTTCTGGCCGGTTCCCCGGATCCCTGCCACGGCCGCGATACGGCGCTGCTCACAACGATTCGATCCACTCGCCCGGCTCTTCCAGCACACAGGAGGCGCCGGCCGCCGACGACTCGCGGGCTGTACTGTCGCACGACGCAGGGGCCTCCGGGGCGGTCGCCGCCGGCGGAATCGCGACCGTGCACGCGGCACAGGCGTCGGCAAGCTGCCAGGTCCGGCACCGGTCCGCCCGGATCAGCACCAGTTGCTCCGAGCCCCGCTCTCGCCCGGGCCAGGAGCCAGGAGCTTCGCGGGACCGCCGCGGAGAGGGATGGTGAGCGGCTCCGCGGCGCCGTGTCCACTGCTCTCCGCTACCTGCGCGAAACAGGGGAGGGCCGGTTGAATGACTCCGCGGCGGCGTTGTCCAGCGCGGGGCCCACCCGGCCCATGGACTGAACCACGCCCAGGCGGTCACACAGGGTGTTGTACGCCTCTGACGTGTACTCACTTCCTCTGTCGCTGTGGAAGATCGTCCCGTCCCTTGGGCCGCCGCGCGTCGCGGTGGCCATCTTCAACGACGCGCCGACCAGGGCCGCGTCGTGGTGCTCGCCCATGGCGTAGCCGAGGCAGCGGCGCGAGAACGCGTCCAGGACCGTGGCCAGGTAGATCTTGCCCTCGCCGGTCTCGATCTCCGTCATATCGCCGTACCAGAGAACGTCCGGGGCCACCGCGTCGAAACGGCGATTCACCAGATCAGGGGCAGCCTTCCGCTTGCCCTGCCGGTCAGCGACCGCCACCTGGGCGGCTTGCGGCCCCGCAGACCGAGCTCGGCCATGATCTCCGCGACCGTGTTCACCGACACCTGCCAGGCCTCCGCCCACAGGTCCAAAGTGATCCTCGGTGAGCCGTAGGTGCCACCGGACTCGGTGAAGAAGTGGATGATCCGCTCTTCCAGCCTCGCCCTCCTCATCTCGCGTTTCGTCGGCTCGTCGCGGCGACGGCGCCACTTGTAGAACCATGCCTCGCTCACCCCGACCACCCGGCAGGACACCCGGTGCGGGACGCCATGCCCGACCCTCTGGTTACCGATGAAGGCGACCACCGCCTCCGGAGCGTTCTCGGTCACTTCACCCAGAGGGCCATGCATCGCTTGAAGACACCACGCTCCATCTCCAGCTCCCGGATCCGCTTGTTCTTCTCCCCGACCTCCCGGCGCAGCCGCTCCAGCTCGGCCCGCTCGGCCTCCCGCACCCGACCACCACCACCGCCACCGGCGGCTGCCGGCGGTACAGGCCGGTCCGAGGACGTCGTCCCGTTGCGCCGCCACCGCGACACCCAGCTGTGCAGCGTGCCCGGGTTGATGCCGAGCTCCTCCGCGACATCTCCGACCGGCCTCCCGGTCTCGACCATGATGTGCACCGCGCCCTCACGGAACTCGGCGTCGTACGGCGGCTTCTTCTTGGACCCCATGAACCCCAACTTCCCCTGCAATCCCGGGCTCCACGCTACGAGGGGATGGTCAACCAGGCCCGCGGCGACCACCGCATCGTCTCCCAGGCCATGAACAGCGGTGTGGTCAGGGCAGCGCCACCACCTGTGCCGCGTGCGCCAGTCCGGCGCCGAAGCCGACCAGCAGGGCCAGGTCGCCGCTGGCCGGCGTGCCCTGGGACAGCAGCGCGTCCAGGGCCAGCGGAATGGAGGCGGCCGAGGTGTTGCCGGCCGTGACGACGTCCTTGGCCACGACCGTGTGTGGGGCGAGGCCGAGGGACTTCGCGGCAGTGTCGATGATGCGGGCGTTCGCCTGGTGGGGCACGAAGGCGGCGAGGTCGGCGATCTCCAGACCCGCCTCCGCCACCGCCTGCCGGGAGATCTCCGGCACGGACCGGGTCGCCCAGCGGAACACCTCCGGGCCGGCCATCCGCAGCGTCGGCCAGGGGCCGGGCGTGTCGCGGGTGTCCAGCCAGGTGCGGTCATAGGCGATCATGTGGTGCCATTCGCCGTCGGCGCCCCACACCACCGGGCCGATGCCCGGCGTCTCGGAGGGGCCGACCACTACCGCCCCGGCACCGTCGCCGAACAGGAACGCTGTGCCGCGGTCCTCGGGGTCGACGATGTCGCTCATCTTCTCCGAGCCGATCACCAGGACGTTCCGGGCGTCGCCCGAGCGCACTAGCGAGTCGGCCAGGCCGAGGACGTAGCAGAAGCCCGAGCACGCGGCGGCGACATCCAGGCCGCCGGCGGAGCGGATGCCCAGCTGATGGGCCACCCGGGGCGCGGCGGCCGGTGCCTGCTCCAGGAAGGACATGGTGGCCAGCAGCACCATGTCCACGTCGCCTGGCTGGATGCCGGACTGGGCCATCGCTTTGCGGGCCGCTTCCACCGCCATGGTGATGACGGTCTCGTCGGGGCCCGCGAAGCGCCGGGAGACGATACCGGAGCGGCGGCGGATCCACTCGTCGGTGGAATCGATGCGGGCGCAGATCTCGTCGTTGCTCACCACGCGGGTCGGCCGGTACACCCCCACGCCGAGGATGCGCGACCCGGGGCGGCGCTCGGGCCCGCGGATGCCGGCCATCACCTCTCCTTCCCGGCCGTGGCCGCCGGCGCGGTCACGGCCCTGAACTCGTCCTTGACGTACAGCTTCTTGCAGGCCTGACGCTGCACCTTGCCGCTGGACGTCTTCGGCAGGGCACCGCGCCGGACGACCAGCACGTCGTCCGGGGTGATCCGGTGCGTCTCCCGTACAGCGTCGTGGACGCGCAGGCGCAGGCCGTCGGCGCCCAGGGAGCCGAGGACGCGGCCGTCGGCCTCCACGACCACCACCAGCCGTTCCCGTTCGCCGTCGTCGACGGAGAAGGACGCCGCGCAGTTGGGGAACAGGCCCGGTACGGCGCGCTCGGCGGCCAGCTCGATGTCCTGCGGATAGTGGTTGCGGCCCTTGCGGATGATGACGTCCTTCAGCCGCCCCGTGACGTGCAGTTCGCTCCCGTACAGAAAGCCGAGGTCGCCGGTGCGCAGGTGGGTGGCGCCGGAGCCGTCGTCCTGCGCGAGGCGCGCGCGGAACGTGCTCTCGCTCACCGCGGGCCGGCCCACGTAGCCGCCCGCCACACAGGGGCCGTCGATCCAGATCTCGCCGACCCGCCCCTCCGGTAGCTCCCGGCGGGTGGCCGGGTCCACGATCAGCACCCGAGTGCCCGGGACGGTACCGCCGCTGCTCACCGCGGGGACGGACCCCTCGGCCGACTCGGCGGCGGGCTCTACGACGCCGTCGCGCAGGGCCTCGGCGGACACCCACAGGACGCCGGGTTCACGGTCCTGGCGAGCGCCGGTGGCCTTGAGGGTGTTCTCCGCCAGGCCGTAGCCGGGGCACATGGCGCGGGGGGCGAACCCGTACGGCGCGAACGCCTCGATGAAGGCCCGGACCGTGCTCCAGCGCACCGGCTCGGCGCCGTTGGCGGCCACGCGCCAGCGCGACAGGTCGCCCACGCCGCTCATCTTTCCCTCCGCGGCCGCCCGTGCGCACAGCTCGTAGGCGAAGCTGGGCGCGGCGGCGTGCGTCCCGCCGAACCGGGCGATGGCCTCCAGCCAGCGGGCCGGGCGGCGGATGAAGGCCTCGGGGGTCATCAGGTACGAGGGGATGCCCGCCCACAGCGGCAGGACGACACCGAAGAGCATCCCCATGTCGTGGAAGAGCGGAAGCCAGTTGACCACCGTGCCATCCGGCGCGGCGGGCCACAGTTCATCGGTCTCGGTGACGTTGGCGAGGAAGTTGGCATGGCTGACGACAACCCCCTTGGGGTCGCCGGTGGAGCCGGACGTGTACTGCAACAGCGCGGTGTCGCCGGGCTCCCACGGCGCGGGGTCGCCGTGGCCGCCCTCGGACACCGGCAGTTCGCGGGCCGGATCCACGCCGTCGGTGGCCACCAGCGTGAGTCCGGCCAGCGCCGGCATGTCACCGAAGCGCTCCCGTAGGTCGCGTACGACGTCGGCCGTGGTCAGAACGGTGGACGTGCCCGAGTCATCGGCGATCCGGCGCAGCCGCAGGACCTCCTCGCGGCGCCGCGGCACCTGTACAGGGGCGCTGGCCACACGTCCGTACATGCACCCCAGCAGGGTCCGTATGAATTCCAGGCCCGAGGGGTACAGCAGTACCGCGGTGCGGCCGGACAGCCCGGCGCCGGCGAACCAGGATGCCCTCAGCCGCGCGGCCTCGTGCAGCTCACGGTAGGTGAGCGACTCGTGCGGTTCCTCCCCGTTGTGCAGGAGGACATAAGCCGTTTCGTCGGGCTGCTTCTCGCTGCGCAGCCTCAAGGCGTCGGAAAGAGTACGTATGTCCACACGCGGATTCAGCCCGGTAGTGGTCATGTTTTCACGATCTCCTTATCGGTCCTGGCGCCCGTCTGGGGCGGTGGAGGCCTGCGGAGGGGATGCGGAGGGTGTGGAGAACGGCACCATCACGGCCATCAGTAACTCCTGGAAGCTGAGGATCGGAACCACGTCCGCCGCGGGCTCCGGCCCGGTTCCGTGCAGGGGTACGGATCCGGCCCGGGAGATCCTCCGTGTGACGGCCGGGCTCCATCCGGTCCGCTCCAGCAGGCCGAGCAGTTCCGGGACGACCAGCGTGTGGGGGGTTTCCGCGAGGGCATGAATGGGGTCACGGGGAGTCTCCGGTCCACCATGATGCCCGGCGGCCGATCCGTCGTTTCCTGGCTGCGCGGTATTCACCGCAGCGGATTCACCGGTAATTGCACGCGCGCCCGTGCGAAAGGCACGGGAGGGCCCCGGCCGGCCGGAAAGGCGGCCTGGGCGGCGCAC
>NZ_BAABCQ010000240.1:0-8460 GCF_039539045.1 Streptomyces marokkonensis | reverse complement strand
CGTACTTCGCCGGCACGGGTGCCCGCCGCGTGGATCTGCCCACCTACGCCTTCCAACACCAGCAGTTCTGGCCGCAGCGGCAGGCCACCGCTTCGGTCGTCGCCTCGGCCGATCCGGTGGACGCCCGGTTCTGGGAGGCCGTCGAGCAGGGAGACCTGGCGGCGCTGGTCGGCACGCTCGGCTTCGAGGACGAGACGCGGGTGACGCTCGGCGACCTGCTGCCCGTGCTGTCCGCGTGGCGGCGGCAGCGGCGGGACGCGTCGAAGGTCGACGGCTGGCGCTACCGCATTACCTGGAAGCCGCTGACGCTTCAGACGGACACCGGAATCGGCGGGACCTGGCTGCTGGTCGTGCCTGACGCCGGAGCCGACGAGGCGGCGGCCGTCGGTCGGGCGCTCTCCGCAAGTGGTGCCGAGGTCGTGAGGGTGTCCGTCACGTCATGCGGTGCCGACCGCGTTGAGCTCGCCCGGGCGCTGCGCCAAGCGCTGCCCGAGGGCCGGCCGGTCGACGGCATCGTGTCGCTGACCGCGCTCGACGAGGCACCCGACCACACCCACCCGACGCTCCCCGGCGGTGTCGCCGCCCTGCTGGCTCTGATGCAGGTCCTGGTGGAGCAGGGCGTGGACGCTCCGCTGTGGTGCGTGACGCGCGGCGCCGTGTCCATCGGCAGGTCCGAATCGGTCTCTGGAGCGATACAGGCACAGACCTGGGGCCTGGGCCGGGTTTTCGGCCTGGAGCACCCCGACCGCTGGGGCGGGTTGATCGACCTTCCCGGGGAGCTGGAGGCGCTGGACGCACGTGCCTGGTCGAGGCTGCCGGGCGTCCTCGCGGACCCGGCCGGCGAGGACCAGGTGGCGCTGCGTTCGGGCGGCGTGTTCGGACGCCGTCTGGTCCGGGCCCCGGAGGGTGACGAGCAGACGTCCGAGCCCTGGCGCCCGCACGGCACGGCCCTGATCACCGGAGGAGTGGGTGCACTCGGCGCCCACACCGCGCGGTGGCTCGCCCGGGCCGGCGTGGAGCATCTGGTGCTCACCAGCCGGCGCGGCGCGGAGACGGCAGGTGCCCTCGAACTCGAGGCCGAACTGACCGCGTCGGGCGCCCGGGTGACGATCGCGGCCTGCGACGTCGCCGACGGCGAGGCACTGGCCGAACTCGTCGCCCGCGTGCAGGAGGCGGACGGCAGGCCCATCCGCACGGTGGTCCACGCCGCGGGCGTCACCACACAGGCGGGGCTCGCCGACGCGGACCCGGCCGCCTTCGCCGACGCCCTCGCAGCCAAGGCGATCGGCTCCGCCAACCTCGACGCGCTCTTCGGTGCCGACACCCGCGACTCGCTGGACGCCTTCGTCCTCTTCGCCTCCGGCGCCGGTGTGTGGGGCGGTGCGGGACAGGGGGCCTACGCCACCGGCAACGCCTACCTCGACGGCCTCGCGGAGCACCGGAGGGCCCGCGGCCTGACGGCCACGTCGATCTCCTGGGGCGGCTGGTCCGGAGGCGGCATGGCCGTGGGCACGGCACAGGAGATGCTCGCCCGCCGCGGACTCGGTGGAATGGACCCGGAACTCGCGGTCGGCGCCCTGGTCCAGGCGGTCGGCACGGGGGTGACCTGCCTGACCGTCGCGGACGTCGACTGGACGTTGTTCGCACCCGCCTTCACCCTGGCGCGCCCCAGGCCCCTCATCGATGACATCCCCGAAGCCGCCGAAGCCCTGCGGGCGCCGGAGGGCGACGGCGCGCGCGGACGGGACGTCGCGGAGGCACTGAGCGAGCGGCTCGCCGCGCTGCCGACGGCCGAACGCGACCGGGCTCTGCTCGACCTGGTCAGGGCGGAGGCCGCGGCCGTGCTCGGCCACCCGTCACTCGCCGCCGTCGCCCCGGACCGGGCCTTCAGCGAGCTGGGCTTCGACTCGCTCACCGCCGTCGAACTCCGCAACCGCCTGAACGCCGCCACCGGCCTGACCCTCCCCACCACCCTCGTCTTCGACCACCCCACATCGGACGACATCGCCCGGCGCCTCCTCGCACCTCAGCTCGGCGCCGCCGACCCGACCGCGGAAGCGGCCGGGGAGACGACGGACCCACGGTCGGCGCACGCCGATGAGCCCATCGCCATCGTCTCCATGGGCTGCCGGTACCCGGGCGGCGTCCGGACGCCGGAGGACCTGTGGCACATGGTGGCATCGGGCGGCGACGGGATGAGCGAGTTCCCGCACGACCGTGGCTGGGACATGGACCGGCTGTACCGCGGCGAGCATGGGCAGCCCGTCACCACCCAGGCCCACGAGGGCGGGTTCGTCCACGACGTCGCGGAGTTCGACGCCTCCCTCTTCGGCATCTCACCCCGCGAGGCCCTGGGCATGGACCCGCAGCAGCGGTTGCTCCTGGAGACCGCCTGGGAGACCTTCGAGCGCGCCGGGATCAGCCCCGCATCGGTACGCGGAAGCCGTACCGGCGTGTTCACCGGCACCAACGGCCAGGACTACGCGACGGTGCTGCTCGGCTCGCCCGACGCCGGGGCGGGTTCCCTCGCGACGAGCAACGCGGCCAGCGTCGTGTCGGGCCGCCTCTCGTACACGTTCGGCCTGGAAGGCCCGGCGATGACGGTGGACACGGCGTGCTCGTCGTCCCTGGTCGCTGTGCACCTCGCGGCGCAGACGCTGCGGTCGGGAGAGTGCGCCATGGCCCTGGCGGGTGGCGCCACCGTGATGTCGACCCCCGCGGCGTTCATGGAGTTCAGCAGGCAGGGCGCGCTGGCCACGGACGGTCGGTGCAAGTCCTTCGCGGAGGCGGCGGACGGCACGGGCTGGGGTGAGGGCGTGGGTCTGCTGCTCCTGGAGCGCCTGTCGGACGCCCGCCGCAACGGCCACCAAGTGCTGGGGATCGTGCGCGGTTCCGCCGTCAACCAGGACGGCGCGTCCAACGGCCTGACCGCGCCCAACGGCCCGTCCCAGCAGCGCGTCATCCGCCAGGCCCTCGACGGAGCGGGCCTCTCACCCGCACAGATCGACGTCGTGGAAGGCCACGGCACCGGCACGACCCTCGGCGACCCCATCGAGGCACAGGCGCTCATCGCGACATACGGCCAGGACCGTCCGGAGGACCGCCCCCTGCGGCTGGGCTCGTTGAAGTCGAACATCGGCCACACACAGGCCGCCGCCGGCGTCGCGGGTGTCATCAAAATGGTCATGGCGATGCGCGAAGGCGTACTGCCCCGGACCCTGCACGTCGACGAGCCGTCCTCCCACGTGGACTGGTCGGAGGGCACCGTCGAGCTGCTCACGGACTCGGTCGACTGGCCGGAGACGGGCGAACCGCGGCGCGCCGCGGTGTCGTCGTTCGGCGTCAGCGGCACGAACGCGCACGTGGTCCTGGAGCAGGCTCCGGAGGAGGAGCCGGCCGCGGCCGCGGCCCCGGTGGCGCTTCCGGTGGTGCCGTGGGTGGTGTCGGGGCGTTCCTCGGGGGCCTTGTCGGCGCAGATGGAGCGCCTGCGGTCGTTCGTCGCGGAGCGTCCTGGAGGGTCTGAGCCGTCGCCGGCGGATGTGGGCTTCTCGCTGGTGACGTCGCGTGCGGTGCTGGAGCACCGGGCGGTGCTGATCGGTGAGCGGACCGTTCAGGGCTCGGTGTCGCCGGGGCGGGTGGGGGTGCTGTTCTCGGGTCAGGGGTCGCAACGAGCGGAGATGGGCCGAGAGTTGTACGGCGCGTACCCCGTCTTCGCGGATGCGTTCGACGCGGTGTGCGCGGAGCTGGACCGGCACTTGGACCGGCCGCTGCGCGAGGTCGTCCTCGACGGCGGCGACCTGCTGGATCAGACGCAGTTCACGCAGGCGGGTCTGTTCGCGCTGGAGGTTTCACTCTTCCGTCTGGTCGAGGAGTGGGGTGTGAAGCCCGACTTCCTGCTGGGTCACTCGGTTGGTGAGTTGTCGGCTGCCTGCGTGGCCGGCGTGCTGTCGCTGGAGGACGCTGCCGCTCTTGTGGCGGCCCGGGGCCGTCTGATGCAGGCGCTCCCGGCGGGCGGCGCGATGGTGTCGCTCCAGGCGACGGAGGACGAGGTGCTCCCGCTGCTGGCCGACAGTGTCTCGATTGCCGCCCTCAACGGGCCGTCCGCAACCGTGATCTCGGGTGACGAGGCGGAGGTCTTGCGGATCACCGCGCACTTCGAGGGCGAGGGCCGTAAGACGAAGCGTCTGCGGGTCGGTCACGCCTTCCACTCGCCGCGTATGGACGCGATCCTCGAAGACTTCCGCAAGGTCGCGGAGCGACTGACCTTCAACGCCCCGCAGCTGGCCATCGTCTCGGACGTGACGGGCGCGGTTCTGTCGGCGGAGGAGGTGCAGGATCCGGAGTACTGGGTGCGTCACGTCCGCGAGGCCGTCCGTTTCCTGGACGGCATCCGCACTTTGGAAGCGGAAGGTGTGACGGCGTTCCTGGAGCTGGGTCCGGACGGTGTGCTGTCCGCGATGGCGCAGGACTGCGTCACCTCCGACTCCGGCGAGATCACCTTCGTACCGGCCCTTCGCAAGAACCGCGAGGAGCCGGAGAGCCTGCTCACCGCCCTCGCCGAACTCCATGTACGCGGCAAGGCGGTCGACTGGCAGGCGTACTTCGCCGGCACGGGCGCCCGCCGCGTCGACCTGCCCACCTACGCCTTCCAGCACGAGCGCTACTGGCCGAGGGCCGCGCCCGTACCGGTGGCCGTCCCGGCGGACGGTGGACTGGACCCGGTGGGCGCCGAGTTCTGGGGCGTGATCGAGCGTGGCGACGTGGACGAGCTGGCCAGGACCCTCGACCTCGCGGTCAGCGGAGAGTCCTCCCTGGCGAGCGTGCTTCCCGCGCTCTCCAGCTGGCACCGCAAGCGCAGTGAGGACTCGGCCGTCGCCGGATGGCGGTACCGCGTGGTGTGGCAGCCGCTCCCGGATGCGGGCCCCCAGGCCGCCTCGGGCGCCGCGGCCGCGCCGAACACTCCCTTGCTGAACGGAACATGGGTGCTCGCGGTGCCCGAGGCGGATACCGCGGGCACTGCCCAGGCCGACTGCGCGACGGCGCTCGGCGAGCACGGCGCGAACGTGATCGTGCTCCCCGTGGACGGCGGCGGGGACACCGTCAAGGACCTCGCCGAGCGGCTCGGCGCAGCGGTCGCCGAGCCGGGGACGCTCTCCGGAGTGCTGTCGTTGCTCAGCTTCGACGAGCGGCCGCACCCCGTGCACGGTGCGCTGCCCGTCGGTTCGTTCGCCGTTCTGGCCCTGCTGCGCGCGATGACCGAACTGGGTCTCGAGGCGCCCCTGTGGTGTGCCACGCGGACCGCCGTCTCGGTACGCCGCTCCGACGTCCTCGCGCGGCCGGCGCAGGCCCAGACGTGGGGGCTCGGGCGGGTCGCTTCGTTGGAGCACCCGAAGTTGTGGGGAGGTCTGGTCGACCTGCCGGAGCGGGTGGACGCGACCGCGCTGACCCGCCTGGTGTCCGTTCTCGCGCGTACCGACCACGAGGACCAGGTGGCCGTGCGCGAGACCGGTGTGCTCACCCGGCGCCTGGTGTCCGCTCCGCTCGACGGGCCGGTGCCTGTCAAGCCCTGGAAGCCGTCGGGCACGGCGATCATCACCGGAGGCACCGGCGTGCTCGGCGGCCATGTCGCGCGGTGGCTCGCCGTCAATGGGGCCGAGCACGTCGTCCTCACCAGCCGCAGCGGTGGCAAGGCCGCAGGCGTTGGCGAACTGGCCGTCGACATCGAGAAGTCGGGCGCCAGGGTAACCGTCGCGGCGTGTGACGTGACCGACCGTGCGGCGGTCGCCGCGCTCCTGGCGAAGCTCGCCGCGGACGGCGACGTGGTGCGCACTGTCGTGCACGCCGCCGGAGTCGGCGTGCTCGCTCCCCTGGCGGTGACGGACGACGTCCTCTTCGCGGACATCGCGTCCGCCAAGGTCGCCGGGGCCAGACACCTGGACGAGCTCCTCGACCGGGAGAGTCTCGACGCGGTCGTCTACTTCTCGTCCGTCTCGGCGATCTGGGGCGTCGGCGACCACGGCGCCTACGCGGCGGCCAACGCCTACACGGACGCCCTCGCTGAGCAGCGCAGGGCCGAGGGCGTGCCCGCCCTGTCGGTGGCGTGGGGCCCGTGGGCCGGCGGCGGCATGGTCAGCGACGACGCGAAGATCCTCCTCGACCGCCAGGGCGTGCGGCTCATCCAGCCGGAGACGGGCATGACCGCGCTGCGGCAGGCCCTGGAGAACGACGACACGTCCGTGGTGGTGGCCGACGTCGACTGGGAGCGCTTCGCGCCCGTCTTCACCATGGCCCGCGAACGCCCCCTGATCGGCGACATTCCGCAGGTGAGGGCGGCGGTCGCGGCCCCGGACACGAGCCGGGCCGAGGAGACGGGCGAGGCACACACGCTCCGTGCTGAACTGACCGTCCTGGCCGAGGCCGACCGGGAACGGCTGCTCCTCGACCTGGTGCGAGAGCACGCGGCGACGGTGCTCGGGCATGCGACGCCGGACGGCGTCGAACCGGGCCGGGCCTTCCGCGAACTCGGCTTCGACTCGCTCACCGCGGTCGAACTGCGCAACCGGCTCGACGCCGCGACCGGCCTGCGGCTGCCCGCGACCTCCGTGTTCGACCATCCGACGCCGGCCGCGCTCGCCCGCCACCTGCAGACGGAGACCCTGCGGGACACGGAGGGCGATCTGCCGCCCGGCACCGAACTCGACCGCCTTGAACAGGTCCTCGCCGCCCGCGCACATGACGACATTGGGCGCCTACGGGTGGTCATGCGCCTGGAGTCCCTCCTGTCCAGGCTCAACGAGGCCCACGGGCCGACGGACCGGACGGACGCCGCGGACAGGCTCGAGTCCGCGACGAACGAGGAGCTGTTCGACCTGATCGACAACGACCTCGGGATCTCTTGACGTGACAAGCACGAACTTTCCTGCACGACTCACGGGAGCGATGTACTGATGGCGGATGAAGAGAAGCTGCGCGATTACCTGGCACGGGTGGTCGCCGAGCTCCAGCAGACGCGCCAGCGGCTTCGCCTTGCCGAGTCGGAGGAGTCGGAGCCGGTCGCCATCGTCTCGATGAGCTGCCGCTACCCCGGTGACGTGCGCTCCCCGGAGCAACTGTGGGAACTGGTGGCGTCCGGTGGCGACGCCGTCGCGGAGTTCCCCACGGACCGCGGCTGGGACCTTGAGAAGCTGTACGACCCCGACCCGGAACACGTAGGCACCTCCTACGCTAACCAGGGCGGATTCCTCTACGACGCCGCCGAGTTCGACCCGGGCCTCTTCGGGATCAGCCCGCGTGAGGCGCTGGCGATGGACCCGCAGCAGCGGCTCCTCCTGGAGACCACCTGGGAGGTGCTGGAGCGCGCCGGCATCGACCCGCTCTCCGTGCGCGGTACCCGAACCGGCGTCTTCATCGGAGCCTCCACCCAGGGCTACGGCATCGGCGCCGGGGCCGCCGCCCCTGGCGGGGACGCGCACGCCCTGACCGGCGACGCGGCATCCGTCCTCTCCGGACGAGTCTCATACACGCTGGGCCTCGAGGGCCCCGCGGTGACGGTCGACACCGCGTGCTCGTCGTCGCTGGTCGCCGTGCACTGGGCGATCCAGGCCCTGCGCTCGGGCGAGTGCACCCAGGCCGTCGCCGGCGGCGTCACCGTCATGTCCAACCCCGGCGTCTTCGTGGAGTTCTCCCGGCAGCGGGGCCTCGCCATGGACGGCCGGTGCAAGGCGTTCGCGGAGGCGGCGGACGGCACGGGCTGGGGCGAGGGCGTGGGCCTGCTGCTCCTGGAACGTCTCTCGGACGCCCGCCGCAACGGCCACGAGGTGCTCGCGGTTGTCCGGGGTTCGGCGATCAACCAGGACGGCGCGTCCAATGGCCTGACCGCCCCCAACGGACCGTCTCAGCAGCGCGTCATCAGCCAGGCGCTGTCCGGGGCCCGGCTCTCCCCGACGCAGGTCGACGTCGTCGAGGGACACGGCACGGGTACGACGCTGGGCGACCCCATCGAGGCACAGGCACTGCTGGCCGCCTACGGCCAAGAGCGCCCCGAGGGCCGGCCGCTGCTGCTCGGCTCGATCAAGTCGAACATCGGTCACACGCAGTCCGCCGCCGGTGTCGCGGGCGTCATCAAGATGGTCATGGCGATGCGCCACGGTGTGGTGCCCCAGACGCTGCACGTGGACGAACCGTCCTCCCACGTGGACTGGTCGGCAGGAGCTGTTGAGCTGGTCAGCGAGCCAGTGACCTGGCCGCAGACGGGCGAGCCGCGCCGTGCGGGCGTGTCGTCCTTCGGGATCAGCGGCACGAACGCCCACGTGATCGTCGAGCAGGCGCCGGAGGTGGAGGAGCCGCAGGCGGCCGGGGAGCCGACGGCGTTGCCGGTGGTGCCGTGGGTGGTCTCGGGACGCTCCGAGGCGGGGCTGTCGGGGCAGGTGGAGCGGCTGCGGTCGTTCGTTGCCGAGCGTC
>NZ_BAABCQ010000239.1:0-8559 GCF_039539045.1 Streptomyces marokkonensis | reverse complement strand
GCCTTCTTGCACTTAGGTCAGCGGGTGCAGATCCTTGGGGTCAGACATCCCACCCTCCCCTCAGATTGGTAGTCAGGAGGCTACTCCCCGTGCGAGAAACGGGGGTTTCTCTCGTTGGAGGAACCCCTGGGAAACGTTCCGAGCCCGCGGTCCACGGCCGTTCACTGGGCCTCACGCCGTTCGGAGCTGAGCACCCGGGTTAACCGGCTCCCCCGCCCGCTCCGGACGGCTCCTAGACCGCAGCCCGTCATCGGCGTCCCTGGCGTGGGTGACGGGCTGCACCGCCCCCGAGGAGGTCGTGATGAGCCAGCCTCTGCCCGTCCGTACGCCCGGCGACAGCGGTCGACAGCACACGGTTCCCGAGCCGCCGGCCGGTCCGAGTCCGGCTCTCCGCGCCCGCGCTGAAGCCGGGTGGGAGAGATTCCTCCGTCGCGGAGCGAGCGATCGCGAGGAGTCCGAGCGGTGAATCCGGTCGATGACGAAGGCCGGGAGGACCACCCCCTCCTTCACCGCCTGGTCCGCGACATCGCGAGCCGGGGCGAAGGGGAGCTGACCGAAGTCGTCCATGAGAGGCACGGCGGCCGGCTCATCCGTATCGCCCACATCCAGCCCGAGAACGGCGTCGCCTGGTCGACCGCCGCCGACAACATCGGGCCTGCCCGATGAGGCAGCGACTCGCTGTCGTGGCCTACGTGATCGTCGTGAGTGCGCTCGTCGTCACGTTGGCCATCGCCGGAACCCCGGACCACTGAGAAACGGGAGGAGCACCATGAGACGCACCGCGAACCGCGGCTTCAACCACCGCCAGGCCGTGACCGAGGAGTGGTTCCGCACCCAGGTCCTTCCTCGCGTGTCCGGCGCGCGGTTCCTTCCCTACCAGGTGCGGCAGCTGCGGAGTGAGCACCTGCCGGCGATGCTGCGCGACGAGGACAGGAAGAGCCTGGCCCTCATTGCCGGGGACTTGGTGAAGGTCTCCGCGCGGTGGCGCTGCCTGCCGTTCCACTACTTCCGCTACGGCGGATACAGGCGCGAGGTGTCCTCCGAGCGGGCCTGCTCGTACCTGCCGGAGAGCGCCCTGTTCCACCGGCTCCTTCCCCGCGTGAACCGGGACGCGATCGACCTGGACGACAAGACGTCCTGCAAGAGGATCCTCGCGTCTGCTGGCATCCCACAGCCCGCGCTCATCGCGAGCGGTGACCGCCGTACGGGTGTGACGTCCGCTGGTGAGGTGGTGCCGCTGACGGAGGTCCTCGACCACGCTTCCGGACTCGGCCGCGTGGTGGTCAAGCCCTCCCGCTACTCCAGTGGTGGGTCCGGCGTCGTGATCGTGCGGCCAGGCGAGGACGACTTCGACCTCCCGGCCTACGCGCAGCGGTGGGGCACGTGGCTGGTGGAGCAGTACGTGCCGCAGCATTCCGACCTGGACGTGCTGAACCCGTACGCCCTCAACACGTTCCGCGTGATCACCCTTCTGCGTGAAGGCGCCGCCGAGGTCCTGTACGTGATGCTGAAGCTCGGCGGCGCCGAGAGCACCACGGACAACTCGGCCGCCGGCGGCATGCAGATCCGTGTTCACCCCGACGGACGACTCGACTGCCACGGCTACGACCGGTACCTGAACGCCCACACCCGCCACGGGGTCAGTTCAGTGCCGTTCGCCGACCACCGGATCTCCCGCATGACTGAGGTCCGAGAGCTGGCCGAGCGCTGTGCCCGCCTGTTCCCGCAGGTGCCCTTCATCGGCTGGGACATCGCTCTCACGCCCGGCGGACCTGTGGTCATCGAGGGCAACAGCAGCCCCTCCCTCGCACACATCCAGCGCACCCACGGCGGCATCGCGCTGGAGCTCGTTCCCGCGCTCCGCTCCGTGATGGATCGCCCGATCATCTGACCAAGGAGTTCCCGTGGAAAACCTGAGAATGCAGGCCCGCGCCGCCGCCGGAGGTCTGCTCGACACGCTCAAGACGATGCCTGAGGTCCAGGCGCTCTACGTCCTGTCCTCCTCGGCGGTCGCGCCCCGCAACGTCACCCGGTTCAGCACCGACTCCGACTTCGACCTGGCCGTCATCCTCGACGTCCCGATCAAGGAGGACGAGTGGAGGTCGCGGCCGGCGGACACGTACGCCCTGGTGCGCGACCGACTCCCTGCCTGGATCCCGGAGTTCAGCTTCCACCTGCCGGTCCCCTGGGGACGCATGGAGGTCAACGTCCACCAGCTCCTCTTCCAGTACGAGGCCGACCCGCGCACGACGTGGAACAGCGACAAGTGCGACGCCTACGGGAACAAGGGCGAGCCGCTGTTCGACCGCGAGGAAGCCTTCGGGGCACTGATCTCCCACAAGACGCGCGAGCAGCTCCAGCGCCTGGAGGGCGAGACCTACCGGCTGTACAACCGGATCACCTGGGACGTGCGCGAGATCCCGCTGCGCATGGCGCGGCGGGTCGGAGTGCCCACGGGCCACTTCGTCCTCTCCGGGGCGCTGGACGAGGTCGTGGACTGGATGTACGCGCGATCGGGCCAGCTGCTGCCGAACATGAAGTGGAAGCTGTACTCCCTCGGCGCACTCGGCCTGATCAGCAGCGAGCAGGAGAACCTGCTGATCGAGGCCCAGCAGTGCGACCCGCTGTCGGTGGTCGACCTGGAGCGGCGGTGCGAGGCCCTGAGCGAGTTCTGCCGCGCGGTCGGGATGGACCTCAGCCCCGGTGCGATCGAGGCCGTGCGGAAGGCGTACCAGCGGGCCAACCACCACCTGCTCGGGGACGAGGCAGCGCTCTTCGCCACCCTGCCGTCCCCGCGGTTCGTCCCCTTCGGCGGGCGCGGCGGTTCCAGTTAGACGCTTATGTCCGGGCGTCAGTACGCTGCGTGATCCGCTTACACAGGAGGCATGATGTCGATCAAGGTCCACAACACGCTGACCAGCCAGACCGAGGAGTTCCGCCCCGAGCGGGAGGCCGAGGTGCGGATGTTCGTGTGCGGACCCACCGTGTACGGCCCCAGCCACGTCGGGCACGCGAAGACGTACACGCAGTTCGACTTCATCGCGCGGTACCTGGAGGCGAGCGGGTACAAGGTCACGTACCTCCAGAACATCACCGACGTCGACGACAAGATCATCCGGCGGTCGGCGGAGCAGGGCGTCCCGCCAGAGGAGATCGCGGCCCTCTTCGAGAAGCAGTACCTGGAGGACATGGCCGCACTGGGGAACACCCGTGTCGACGTCCACGCGCGGGCCCACGATCACATCGACGCGATCGTGGACCAGATCAAGCGGCTGATCGAGCGCGGCCACGCCTACCAGCTCGACGACGGCTGGTACTTCGACCTGGCCTCGTTCCCCGCGTACGGCAAGCTCTCCGGCCGCACCGATCTCCGCCCCGAGGACTCGGTGTCGCGGATCGACGACAACTCGAAGAAGCGCAACCCGGGTGACTTCGCCCTGTGGAAGGGCCGCAAGGACGGCGAGCCCTTCTGGGAGACCGACCTGGGCCAGGGCCGGCCGGGGTGGCACATCGAGGACACCGCGATCACGGAGACCTTCTTCGGGCCCTCGTACGACCTGCACGGCGGCGCCGTCGACCTCATCTTCCCGCACCACGAGGCCGAGGTCGCCCAGATGGAAGCTGCCTCCGGGATCGAGCCGCTGGCCCGCTACTGGATGCACACCGGTCTGCTGCGGGTCGACGGCGAGAAGATGTCGAAGAGCACCGGCAACTTCCTTACCATCCGCGACGCCCTCGCCCGGACGGACTTCCGCACCCTGCGGCACGCCTTCCTCTCCCAGCACTACCGCTCCTCCATGGAGCTGAACGACTCCACGCTGGAGCAGGCCCGAGGGGCACGCCGCCGGATCGAGAACTTCGCCCGGACCATCGACCCCGCGCACACCGACAGCCCGGCGAACGCCGCACGCGCGACGGACGCCTGGAAGGAGATGCGCGAGCGCCTGGACGACGACTTCGACACCCCCGGTGCCCTCGCCGTCCTGTTCCAGTACATCCGCGAGCAGAACCGCATGGAGGAGCCGGCCGGGCCGGCCGCCCTGCGGCTGATCGAGGACGTGAACAACCTCTTCGGAACCTTCGACATCCCCGGCTCCGCCCAAAGCGATGCCGCCGTAGACGAACTCGTGAAGGAACGCGACCGGCTCCGCGCGGCGAAGAAGTTCGCCGAGGCCGACGCGATCCGCGAACAGCTCACCCAGCAGGGCGTCGTCCTTGAGGACTCGCCCGAAGGCACCCGTTGGTGGAAGGAGACCACTTCATGACCTGGAAGAACCGCTTACCGCTCGTCGTAGGGAGCGCCATCCCCCTCAGCCTCTGCGGAGCGCTGATGGACCACGTGAAGAACCACACCGCCCGCCCCCGCACCTACCAGGGCGTCATCGACGAATCGCTGCGCAAGAGCGAGTACGTCGAGGTCCCGGCGCACCTGGAGAAGGCAGTTATCTCCCACTGCGCCACCCTCGTCCGCAGCCATTTCGAGATCGCCCCGAGGCCCATAGCCACCCAGCCGGCGGTCGTCTACCGCTACGGCCCCGGCGTCGGCTTTGTCGCCCACCACGACGAGGTCACCGACATCGAGCGCGAGCGGGCCCGGACCAATGGACAGCCCGTGGTCGGCGGTGACCTCACCCTGGTGGTCTGGCTCAACACGCCGGACTCCTACGGCGGCGGCGAGCTCTTCTTCGAGAACCCCGCCCAGGAGATCAAGCCGCCCTGTGGGAGCCTGGTCGCCTTCCCCGCCACCCGCGAGCACATCCATGGCGTACGGCCGATCACGAGGGGCGAACGCGTCACCCTCGTCGTACGCGTCGATGCCGAACGCCTCTGAGCACAGGCCACTTCCCCTGTCAGCTGAGGCAGCGCGGCTGCCAGGATGAACGGTATGACGACGATCAATGGTGAGGTTGCGCCCGGGTTCGAACCGGTCCGCGAGGCGTTCATGGCGAACTTCACCCAGCACGGGGACATCGGCGCGGCCGTGTGCGTCTACTGGCACGGCCGGCCGGTGGTCGACCTGTGGGGTGGCGTCGCCGACCCCGAGACCGGCCGTCCGTGGACACGGGACACCCTGCAACTGGTCTACTCGGCGACGAAGGGAGCCACCGCCACCGCGGCGCACATGCTGGCCGAGCGCGGCATGCTCGACCTTGACGCTCCGGTGGCGAAGTACTGGCCGGAGTTCGGGGCGAACGGAAAGGCGGACATTCCCGTCCGCTGGCTCCTGTCCCATCAGGCCGGCCTGGTCGCCCTGGACGAGCCGCTCCCGCTGCCCCAGGCGCTGGCCTGGGAACCCATGGCAGCAGCGCTGGCGGCCCAGCGCCCGCTGTGGACTCCAGGCACCGCACACGGGTATCACGGCCGGACCTGGGGCTGGCTGGTCGGAGAGGTGATCCGCCGAGTCTCCGGCCGCTCGCCGGGCCGCTTCTTCGCCGACGAGATCGCGGGCCCTCTCGCCTTGGATTTCTTCATCGGCTTGCCGGCGAGTGAACGCAGCCGGGTCAGCCGCATGGTGTACCGGCGACCGGCCGTCGACCTCACCACCGTGCCCGCCGAGGCTGTTCCCGAGGAGCTTCGCGAACAGGTCGCCGCCTGGCGGGACCCGAACTCATTCAGCAACCGAGCGTTTGCCGTCACCGACCCGGCCGTCATTGACTTCGACTCGCCAGAGGTGCAGGCCGCAGAGCTCCCGTCCTCCAACGGCATCGGCACCGCACGGGCGCTCGCCCGCATGTACGCCGCGCTGATCGGCGAGGTGGACGGCGTGCGCGTGATCACCCCGGAGACTCTCGCGTCGGCGACCAGGGAACAGGCCGGCGGGAAGGACCAGGTGATGGTGATCCCAAGCCGATTCGGCACCGGCTACATGCTGCCCACCGAGGGCAACGTCATGACCGGCCCGAATGCCTTCGGCCACACGGGCCGCGGCGGCTCACTTGCCTTCGCCGATCCGCAGCACGGCATCGCCTTCGGCTACGTGATGAACCACATCATCAGCGGGTCCGACGATGCACGTGCGGCTGCGCTGACAGAGGCGGTGCGGAAGTCGGTGGCGTAAGTGGTCGATGCTGGCTCCGAAAGTCAGGCCATCCCCCATGCAAGCCGGGCTTGAGACACCTGGCGGGTGCCGAGACTCAGCCTCACGGAGACCAGGAGGCGCGCGAGAACAGCCGGATTGGACCGCCTCGACGTCGTGCAACGGATCCACCTTCAGCCGCTGAGCTCCGCGCGCAGGTGCTCGTTCTCCTCCTCCAGGGCCTTAACGCGTCGTTCGAGCTCGGCTCGTGTCGGCTTCTTCGGGGGTGGCGGAGGCGTGGGTTCCGTTGGTTCTGGTGGCTCGCCGCGTAGTCCGATGGGCTCGAAGGCCACGATCGTCAAGCCGTCTTTCCCGCACTCAGGGCATCGCTTGCTGTATCCCCCAGCGTCGATGGGGTCGGTGTACGTGTAGTGCGCCTCAGTCTCGATGATGTGGCCGCAGTACAGCCGGACACGCCACCGCATGATCTCGTGGTCCTGCTTCTTGAAGGACTGCATCAGTTTCGCGACGTTCTCGAACGCCTGGCGGCGGCGCTCCGCCCTCGCCGGGTCTGCCCGGCATTTGGCGACGTCCTCGTCAACCTGTCGCCGGACCCGCTCGCAGCTCTCCTCGCTCTGCTTCTGACGGCTGTGGTCCCGGCGAGTGAGTGCGTATTCCTCCAACGGAACGCCGCTGCTCCTGTATTCGACTTCACGCATGACCGGGCAGCGTAGTAGTGGCGTCCCAAGCGGCCTCGGAGAAGAACGGTACTGGTCAACCATCTTGCGGTTTATGGGCCGAGATGGCAGGAGAAGACTATGCGCGACCGCCGGAAAGAGCTTGAGTGCTGGCTTTGAGGGGGCGGGGCGGCCCTCCTTACAGCCGTGGACGGTTGATCGGATTCGCGGATACCGGAGTCGCGGCGGGCTGTGTCACGTACGCCCCGAGGCCAGTCGAGGATGTCCACGTGGTCGAGCGTCGGCGGGCGGCTTCGGCGCGGGGGTTGGGTACGGGGTTGCGGCTGGTGTGCTGGATGCGGGTGATCAGGACGCGGGCGGGCTGGCGGGCGGTGGTGAGTTCGCGCTGGGCGGCGGCCTCCTTGAGGAGCTGGTGGGGTTTGTGGCCGCCTGCTTCGGCGTCGGCCAGGACGGTGGCGAGGGCCGGCCAGGCGGGGTCAGTGAGGATGCGGTCGGCGTGATCGGGGACGGCGGCCCGGACGTCATGGGCGAGGGTCCGCCGGGCCTGGTCGATGGGCTGACGGATGGCGAGGCTGTCGATGACGGGTGTCAGGGGCTGGTCTGCGGCGGCCTTCAGGTGGTGGAGGGTCTGGCGGGCGGCTTCGGTCTGGTGGGCATGGTTGTTCGCCTCATGCCAGCGGGCGGCGACGATCGTGGCCCAGACGAGGGCGGTAAGCAGGGCGGCCAGGGCGCTGCCGTCGGGGCCGGTGGCGGTGTGGGCGATGTCGCGGGCCGCCTTGCGCAGCGTGTGGGCGGCCTGGTTCTCGGCTCGGATCGGGGACCGCTGGGCGCGGGCGAACGCACGTGATGCCGCTCGTTGTTCGGCGTGGAGGTGTGTGGGGGCTTTCTGGGCGGTGGCTTCGATGAGTTCGCCGAGGGCGGTGACGTGGGCCTGGGCGTGGGTGTCGTCGGCCATGCCGGCGTGGAGGGTGTCGAGGGCGTCGGTGGCCTGGTGCCAGGGGGTGGTGGGGCGGTCGCGGCGGGCGGTGGGGTGCTCTTCCGGGCCGGTGGTTTCGAGGCGGGCCTTGAGCTTGGGGAGGGTGAGGTCGGGGGCGATCTTTCCGCCAGGGTGGAAGATCTGTTCGCCGTCCTTGTTGAGGTCGCCAGGGCGGCCGACGGCGTAGCCGAGGAGGTCTCCGGACGGTCCACGGCGGGGCTTGACCGCAAGGCCGTCGGCTTCGAGGTAGGCGAGGAGTTCCTCGGCGCTGCTCGCGTGAGGGATGGCGGCGCGAATGCGGTCCTGGAGCCAGTCGCGGCTGGTCTGCTCCCAGCCGAGACGCTGGGCCTTGTGCATCTCGGCCTGGCTGGGCCGACGTGCGGCGGTGCGGTCTCCCTTCTTCAGCTGGCGCAGGCCGTAGTCGGTCTCGATCTGGCGGCATGCGTCGCCGACGCGGATGCCGCTGTCGTGGAGTTTCGGGCGGCGGCCGTCTTCGCGGACGGTGGTGGCGAGGATGTGGATGTGGTCGTCCGCGTGGCGTACGGCGATCCACCGGCAGCCGAGGTCGTCTCCGGGCGGGGCGATGCCGGCGGCTTCGACAATGCGCTGGGCGATCTCGCCCCACTCGGCATCGGAGAGGCAGCGGTCCTCGGGTGCGGCGCGGACGGGGCAGTGCCAGACGTGGTCGGTGACCTTCTTACCGAACTCGCTGTTCCGAAGATGAACGGGCTCGTCGAGGTGGCGGGCGAGCTGGGTCAGGGTGGCGTCCGGGTCGCGGCCAGGGTCGGGCATGCCGAGCATGGCGAAGCCGGCCACGATGTGCGGGTCGGTGTGCTCGTCGTGACGGCCGGGGCCGTAGAGGTAGGCGA
>NZ_BAABCQ010000238.1:0-8696 GCF_039539045.1 Streptomyces marokkonensis | reverse complement strand
CGAATACTCGGGATACACCAGAGCGACGCCGTCTGCATCGGAGTTCGTGTGTACTCGCACGAACCCGGGAGCCCCACCCCGGTTGTTGGTGTCCATGCTCTCAGCGCCGTGCCTGCTTGAGATGAAAAAGAGGTCGGACTCGGCGATGAGTTGCACGGCCTCGGGCGGCAGCGGAAGCCGGTCGCCGACCAGGTGAGGAGATGCTTCATGAGGCTGGACGGTTTTCCTGTTCAGGTACTTCGGGCAGTTCCCCAGTGTCTCGTCCACAGCGAGGGCCACCTGCACTTCCGCAGGCCCCCCAGCCCTCCCGGCCACCGTATTCTTCTCCAACGGCCTGGCCAGAACCGCTCCGCCGAGCACTCTCCCGGCGATTTTGACCCGCGTCCTGGTTTCCAGGTCGATCACCAGGCCGGCGGCCAGCCTTCCCCCGTCCTCGTGCCTGACGAGGATCCCGTCGGGATCGCGCCCTTCCTCATCCCTCTCCTGCTCCTCGCTGCTTGCTCGGTGCATGTGGCCGTCCTCGTCGGAGAACAGCGCCTCCAGTGCCGGGTCATGTCCGAGCGTGCCCTCACTTCGTCCCCCGGGCTGGTGCGCGACGTGAGCCAGCGAAGTCACCTTCAACACGCCTCTGGCCAAGGGAAGCGTGGTACCTGGTTGCCCACCGAGCACCGTTGTCCATATGCGGCCGTTCCTGTCGACCGCCCCCAGTGCGATGAGAGGGCTCTGCGTCATCCAGGGCACGTACTCCATGGGCAGCCCGGGAGCCGTGGGATTGAATCCGTACGGCACCTTGAGAAGCCGGTGCATGGCTTCTTCACCCTCGTGCCACTGGGGCCGCGAGTGCGAAAGATTCGTCGTCACAGGCTCTTCTCCTCCCACGGTGGTTCTGCGAGAACCGCTGGGCCGTTCATCGTCGAGAACCCATGTTCTGGGCGTTGGTCTCAAAAGGTGCCTCGGTGTGGGGTTCCGGCCTGCTCGGGATTGCCGAAAGCACAGCCGCGCCGGCACTCAGGAGGGCGGTCCACGCCAGTGGCGCGGCGGTGGTGGTGTGTTCGGCGAGAACGCCTGCCAGCCACGGCCCCACGGTCTGTCCCGCGGCGAACAAGGTCGTGAACGCTGCCAATGTCGCGGTCCGGTCGACAGGCTGGAGCACGGTCCGGATGCAGGCGGTGACAGCCGCCGGGACTGCCGTGAACGTCACGCCGTAAGCCGCCGCCGAGGCGAACACCGCAATGGCCGAGGACGACAGCAGAGGCAGGGCAGCGCTGACGCGGTCCCCAGCGCCAGCCGCACGGCGGTGGCCATACCCACTCCCAGGATCGAACCGACCGGTACCATCTGAACCTAGCACGACGATCGAACCGGTTGGTACCATCACCTCATGCCTGTTGCCAAAGGTTCGACCATCGACCCCGAGCGAACCCGCGCCACGATCGTGCACGCGGCCACCCAGGTGCTGTACGAGCGGGGGCTGGACGGCATCGGGGTGGCGGAACTCTGCGCACGTCTTGGCGTGTCCAAGGAGACGCTCTACCGGCACTTCGGCACCAAGGACGGGCTGGTGCACGCCGTGCTCGACACGCGAAGCGACCGGGTCATCCACTGGCTGACGGATACGGTCTCATCGAGCGGAGACCGTCCTGCCGACCAGCTCACAGCTCTGTTCCGGGCTCTCCAGGGCTGGTACGACGGTCCTGAGTTCCGCGGCTGTGCGTTGATCAACGCCGCCACGCAACACCGCACTGACGCCGTCCGCGCCATCGCCGCGCGCCATGTCGAGGGTTACCTCGAACTGCTCACCGGCATCGCCGAGAGGGCCGGCGCCGACGATCCGCACCGCCTCGCGCTGCAACTGCTCATTCTTGCGGAGGGTGCCACCGTCGTGGCCGACCATCACAGCTCTGCGCGGGCGGGTGAGCTGGCTTGCCAGGCCGCCCTGGCTCTCCTCGCCGCTGCGGAGCGATCCTGACCAGTCCCGCGGGTCGAGCCCCAGCGTAGGAGCCGCTTCGCCCCTGTCATACAGCTGGACCAGGAAGAGGTTTCCTACGCCTGGTGCCCTCCACTGCGCACCGGTGAGTGACCGGATCAGGATGGTGCCCCGGAGGGCAGTGGGACCGATCGGCGAAGGGTGCGTCCGGAGGGCTGCCCGGCGGACGTGCGATCCCCGCGACCGGAGCCTTGTCGAGTCTGCCGGCGATGGTGAGGTAGGACGCCCGGACCTGTTGGGGTGTGCGGCCCAGGCCGTAGCTGTCGTGTCGGCGGGCGGCCCACTGTGCGAAGTCCGGCAGGGTCTGTTCCATGCCGAGCGCGTGGCGGCGCAGGCCGTTTCGGTCGAGGTGGGTGTCGCCGATGTTGCTGTCGAGTACGATCCGGTCGGTGCGCTCGGGGAACATCGAGGTGTAGGCGGCGCCGAGTGCCGTGCCGTAGGAGTAGCCCAGGTAGCTGGTTTTCTCCTCGCCGAGCGCGGCCCGGATCCGGTCCAGGTCGCGGGCGGTGTTCGCGGTGGTGAGGTGGCGCAGCCGGTCGTCGCGGTCGTTGCCCGCGCACTGCTCGGCCGCCTGCTCGGCGATCGGCCGCCCTCGAAGAACAGCTCGCGGTGACCTCGAAGCGGAATTCGCGGCGCTCGACGAGGACGCTCCCGACGAAGTGCGGCAGCGGCTGGCGGAGCGGCTCGCGCCCGAGGTCCGCCAACAGCACAGGGGACCACCCCTGCCTGGCCGACCTCGGGTTGTCCTCGCATCGGGAAACGGCGGTCGCCGAGTCGGTCGTCGTGCACGCGCTGGTCGAGTTCCACAACCGCGCCCACCTCGACGTGCTGCGACGCGTCCACGCCATCCTCTTCGAGGACGACACCACGCAGGGCGAAAGCAACGAGATGGTACCCAGAAGGGTTCGAATGTACGCCGTACCAGTCGGCGTATGGTCCAGACATGTCTCACGACCGGATCGTGGAAGCGGCCTGGGAGTCCGAAGGCGGACGCGAAGCCTCGGCTCCGGTTGCTCGTCCACCGGGCCGGACGGTCGCCGCTGTGCGGGCGGGCCAGTCGAAGGGGGTGTCAGGACCGTGGACGTCCTCGTGCCGGTGAACGCGCTCCTGGCGGTGACCAGTCGCGGGTGCGTTCCTCATTCACCGGCTCGATTCCCGGCACGGCGACCGTGGCGCCGCCTTCCGTAACGGTTCCTCCGGCACCGCTGTCCCGGTTCCGGCGCCGACGTCCTGGTACGGGGCAGGCGACAGGGCCGTCGGGACGGGTGGCGGCACCGGGGCCACCGCGACGGCGGACGTGGGCGGCCGCCTCCGCGACGCCGCACTCACCAGAGGCCGGTGCAGCACGCCAAGGGCCGTCGGCAGGCGTGGGCGCACGTATCCAGCCATGACGGCGGCGGCCGGTTCTGTCTGTCGCGCGGCGTCTTCGAACGGACCCTCAGAACGAGGAGTCATGTCCCCTCCGCCGCCGGACGTTTCCCGCCGGGACCGCCGCTCGCACGCTCTGATCGTCCTCCAGCGTGAGGAGGGGAAAGAACAGGAACGCCTGCCGGCGGCCGACGAGACGGGGGAGTCCAACGGCGGGGGCCTGGTCCTGGGACCAGACCAGCAGGTCGGGGGCGACGCCGGGGTCGAGGCCCTCGTTGTCGGGGTCGGCGTGGTGACGGGTGTGCTTGTCCTGCCACCAGCCGTACCCCATTCCGATGCCCGCTCCGGCGATCCGTCCGGACACCTCGCCGACCGACTCGGTGCGCGGCACGTCCCGGGTGTTCCGATCCGCTTCAGCCGCCGATGGGCGTGACCCCTGAGGGAGCCGGGACCAGCCGGTACCCGTCGTCCTCGCGTAGCACGTGTCCGGCGGTCGGCGGCGGGAAGTGGCTCCCAAGCAGGAGAGTTGACGTACCGGCGAGGGAGCCGAGCACCTGGTTCCGGGTCCTGGCCGCGAGTTCGGGAGCGATGTCCACACAGCTGCAGAGCCCTGGATGCGCCATCTGGACCGGGTGGTGGATGCTGTCGCCGGTGACCAATGCGGTCTCGCCACGGCTGCTCAGTTCCACCGCCACCTGCCCCGGTGTGTGGCCGGGGGTGGGCAGCAGACGGATGCCCGGCGCGACGTCCGTGCCCTCCGCGACATCGATGAGGTCGAACAGACCTGCTTCCCGGACGGGATGGACCGAGTCCCGGAACATCTGCCGACGCGCCTCCTCCATGTCGACACCCGCCCAGTAGTCCCACTCGGTGCGTGAGGTGAGATAGCGCGCGTTCGGGAAGGTGGGCACCCAGGCGTCGCCCTCGGCACGCGTGTTCCACCCCACGTGGTCGGCGTGGAGGTGGGTCAGGACCACGACGTCAACGCTCTCCGGCGGGAAGCCCGCCGCCCGTAGCCGTGCTTCGTAGTCGCTGTTCAGGTCGTGCCAGGCGGGGTTGGCGCGCCGCTTCCCGTTTCCGATGCCGGTGTCCACCAGCACCCGCATGCCGTCCACCTCGATGGCGAAGCTGTGACTCGCCAGGCGCAGGACGCCTTGTTCGTCGGCGAATTCGGGGCTCAGCCAGGGAGTCCGGCTCACGAGGTCGGTGGTTGCCCCGGGCAGCAGCCACGGACCGGTCTGGGCGGGCAGGACCACTTCGTCGATGCGTCGTACGGTGTGGTTGCCCACCGTCCAGGAAGAGGCGGGGGGAGTAGTGGACCTGGTCGTTTGCGATGAGGTGAACACGGCGACTTTCCTTACCTGTTACGGGTCGCGAGGACGGAGATGTCTGGAGTGGGAGTGTTGGGTGAGGTGGATGCGTAGTTGCTCGTTGCCGGACGGGAGCAGGCGTCCGGGGACGGTGTCCGGCGCCGACTGCGCAGCGGCGCGGCCAGCGTCGCGACTGCGACGGTCGCCAGTACGGCCACGCAGCCGGCACAGGCCAGTGCTGCCGCACGCAGCCCGAAGCCGGCGGTGAGGGCGCCGGCGCCGATGGCGGGCAGACTCATCGCCAGGTAGCTGAGTACGTAATAGGAGGCGAGCGTGCCGCTCCTGTCCCGGGCCGGGACCGAGTCGACGACCGCGCGCAGCGCGCCCTGGGAGACGGCTCCGAAGCCGAACCCGGCCAGCGCCGCCCCGGCGAAGAGAAGTACGGGGCCGGCGAACCAGAGGGCACCCAGGGTCAGGACGGCCGCCGGAATCACCGCGCAGCTCCCGAGGAGAGCGGAGACGTCGGCACGCATCCTGCGCGTGAAGTACACCGTCGGGGCGGCGACGGCCGTCAGCGTGAAGAAGACCATGCCGCCGGCGTATTCGGGTCCGCCGGGGGAGATGAGCCGTGTGAAGCCCGGTCCCAGGGACGAGTAGAAGCCGCCGAGTGCCCAGACGGCGACGACGCCGGCGCCGTTGAGCAGGAGAGCGTGGGCGGCCGCCGACGGCAGCGCCAGGTGGGGCCGTGTCGAGCGCAGTGCTCCGGGACGGCGGCGGACGGTCTCGGACGTCGAGACAAGGGCGATGGCCTGCGCGGCGAACACGGCGATCAGGGCCGCGTACACCGTGATCGTCGGAACGGGGGCGAAGCGCACCATGAGGGTGGCTGCCAGGACGCCGGCCGCCATGCCCGTCACCGGCGCGATGCTGTTGGCCAGAGCGGGGCGACCCGGCCGGGCGGGGTTTTCCAGGTCGAGGAGAGCCGCACCT
This sequence comes from Streptomyces marokkonensis, assembly GCF_039539045.1. NCBI lineage: Bacteria > Bacillati > Actinomycetota > Actinomycetes > Kitasatosporales > Streptomycetaceae > Streptomyces > Streptomyces marokkonensis. The sequence goes on along the minus strand of NZ_BAABCQ010000238.1, from coordinate 3,041 downwards.
GCTGCGCTGGTCGCCGCGCCAGTCGCGATGCCCTGCAGCACGCGGGCGCCGATCAGGGTGGTCAGGCCGTCGGCCGTCGCGAACAGTGCCATGGAGGCGACCTGGACCGTGAGCGCGCCCAGGAGCACGGGGCGGCGTCCGACATGGTCGGAAAGGGTTCCGGTCGTCAGCAGTGCGATCAGGAGCGCCAGAGCGTAGGCGCTGAAGACCACGGTGATGTCGAGGGACGACAGCTGCCACTGAGCCTGGTAGTGGGGGTACAGCGGGGTCGGTGCGCTGGATGCGGCGAGCAGGGCGATCAGGATCGAGGCGTGCAATGCGAACGGCAGGCGTCCGGATGGGGAGGTGCGGGGAGGCGCGAGGCCCGCGGGGACGCTCTGCATGAGGGTCCTTCCCGTGTTAAAAGCGATTGGTTTGCTTTAAGCCACCGTAGGTCCTATGATCGACTAAAGCAAACAGTTCGCGTTTACGGTGGTCGGGAGTCCTGCACCAGCCCCGGCCCGTCGCGCCATACAGATCCGGAAGGAAGCCATGACCAGCGAACTCACCCCCCAAGAGGCAGCCCGAGGGTCGCTGCGGGCGGGGCTCCCCCTCGGGGACGGCCGACACGAAGCAGTGGCCATGACGGCCAACCACATCCACTCCGTGATCAGCAGGTTGCGCGAGCTCGATTTCGGCGAGACGCCTCCCGCGTCCTCCTACCGAGCCGGAGAGGGGAACCCCGATGCAACCGTTTGAGCTGTCGCTGACCGAAGCCTCCCGTGCGGTGCGCGCACGGGAGCTGTCCCCCGTCGAACTCACCGAATCGGTGCTCGCCCGTATTGCCGCCGTCGAAGGACGGCTGGGCGCCTACGTCACCGTCGCCGCCGACGCGGCCCTGGCCGCAGCGGTCCGCGCCGAACGGGAGATCTCCGGAAGCGGACCGCGCGGGCCGCTGCACGGGATCCCCATGGCGCTCAAGGATCTGATCGACGCAGAGAGGATGCCCACCACGGCGAGCTCGCACGTCCGGGCAGGGCACGTGGCGGAACGCGACAGCCGGGTGGCCGAACGGCTCGGCGCCGCCGGGGCCGTCCTCCTGGGCAAGACGCACACGCACGAGTTCGCCTACGGCCTGACCACTCCGCAGACGAACAACGCCTGGGACCACAGCCGGGTCGCGGGCGGGTCGAGCGGCGGCTCGGCGGTAGCTGTCGCCGCCGGCGGGGCGACGTTCGCCATGGGCACGGACACGGGCGGTTCCATTCGGGTCCCCGCGGCCCTGAACGGCGTGGTGGGCCTCAAGCCGACCTACGGCCTGGTCCCGCGCACAGGCGTGACCTCGCTGTCCTGGTCCCTGGACCACGTGGGCCCTCTCGCCCGCACCGTCCAGGACGTCGCGCTGGTGCTGTCGGCGACCGCCGGCCACGACCCGTGCGACCCGGTGAGCGTGTCCGGCCCGGTGCCGGACCGCTTCCCGGGAGGCGACCTGCGTGGACTGAAGGTCGGCGTACCGCGGAACCACTACTTCGACCGGGTCACGCCCGAGGTCGAGGAGTCCGTACGCGGCGCGATCGAGAGGCTGGCGGAGCTGGGGGCGGAGCTCGTCGACGTCGAGATCCCGATGGCGCGTTACATCCAGGCCGTTCAGTGGGGGCTGATGGTTCCCGAGGCCACCGCCTACCACGAGCGGTCGCTGAGGGCCGCCCCCGACCTGTACGCGGCGGACGTTCGCATCCTGCTGGAGGCCGGCGAACTCACCTCTGCGGGCGACTACCTCCGCGCCCAGCGGGCCCGCACCATGATGCGAGACGCCTGGGCTCGCATGTTCGACGGAATCGACGTCCTCGCCGCGCCTACGGTGCCGATGACCGCCGCCGAGGCGGGGCAGGAAGCCGTCGAGTGGTCCGACGGCACGACCGAGGCCGTGTCGGACAGCTACGTCCGCCTCTGTGCCCCAGCCAACATCACCGGCGTCCCGGCCCTCACCCTGCCGGTCGGTCACGACCGCGCCGGACTGCCGATCGGTATGCAGCTGATGGCGCGCCCCTTCCACGACGCGACGGTGCTCCGTGTGGGCCGGGTCTACGAGGAGTCGGTGGGCGGCGCGGGGCGGCTTGCTCCCCTCGCTGCCTGAGGGAAGACGGACGTTCCGCGGGCATGCGGTCGCGTCGCCGCAGGGGCGTCCGCCGTGCTCGGGCGCCCGGATGCGCAGCCCCGCGGGTCGCCGACGCCGGCCACCGCCTAGAAGCAACAAAATTGCATTAAAGTGGACCGCATGAGTCCCAAGCCCATGGCCCGCCCCGGCGGGCGCAGCGCACGCGTACAGGAGTCCGTCCACGCGGCGGTACGTGAACTCGTAGGGGAGGTGGGCCGCGACGCGCTCACGGTCCCGATGGTGGCCACTCGGGCGGGCGTGACCCCCTCCACGATCTACCGTCGCTGGGGCGACCTGCAGCAACTCCTGTCCGACGTGGCCGTCGAACGACTGCGCCCGGAAACGGGTCCGGCCGATCTCGGAAGCCTGCGGGCCGATCTCGACGCGTGGGCGGAACAGTTCCTCGACGAGATGGCCTCGCCGCCCGGGCGCGCCTACATCCGGGACGCCCTGCTCGGCGACCCCGACGGAACCAATGCCGGTCAGTGTTCGGCGTATGCCGCAGAGCAGATCGACGCCGTGTTGGCCCGTGCGGCGCAGCGGGGGGAGCCGGTGCCCGAGACGGAACTGCTGATCGACCGTGTCGTGGCGCCGATCATGTACCGCATCCTCTTCCGCCCTGGCCGACTGGACGCCGCGTACGCGCGCGAGCTCGTGACGAACGCCGTGTACGCCCAGCAGATCGAGGCCGGCGCTCGCCCCACCCAGGCCGCCGACCCCTGGCGCTCGGAGAGGAAACCCGACAACTGACCACTTCGCTCGTCGGGCGGTCCGGTCACTGGGCCGTGGAGGCCAAGCGGCTGGCTGTACTGGCAGGGGCCCTGAAACCCCCGGCAATGACCGACCAGGACGTGGCCCTTGGGCGTGACGCCCGTTTGACGCCCGTTTGACGCTCCGTGCGCAC
>NZ_BAABCQ010000237.1:0-8788 GCF_039539045.1 Streptomyces marokkonensis | reverse complement strand
CCCCGGGAACACGAACACCGGACGAACCGAAGACCCCGCCACACCCCGCACCACACCCGCGGCAGACCCACCCAGCGCGACCGTCTCCAGACCCGACCCCAGCTCCTCCAGACCACCCGCCAACACCACCGCACGGTGCTCGAAACGCGACCGATCCAGCGCCAAGGCACGGCCCATGGAGGACAGTTCCCCCAGCACGCCACCACCCTCGACGGCCAGCCGCAACCGCTCCGCCTGCGCCCGCAGCGCGTCCTCCGACTTGCCCGACAGCACGAACGGCACACCCGAACCCACCACCGGAGCAGACCCGACGACGGACTCCGTCACCACAGGCTCCGCCTCCGGCGCCTGCTCGATGACGGTGTGGGCGTTGGTGCCGCTGACGCCGAACGACGACACCGCCGCGCGGCGCGGCTGTCCGGTCTCCGGCCAGGCCACCGGCTCCGTCAGGAGCTCGACGGCGCCCGCCGACCAGTCCACGTGCGACGACGGCGCGTCCACGTGCAGGGTCCGGGGCAGGACGCCATGCCACATCGCCATGACCATCTTGATGACGCCCGCGACACCGGCGGCTGCCTGGGTGTGCCCGATGTTGGACTTGATGGAACCGAGCAGCAGCGGCCGGTCAGCGGGCCGGTTCTGCCCGTATGTCGCGAGCAGTGCCTGCGCCTCGATGGGGTCGCCCAGTGTCGTGCCCGTACCGTGCGCCTCCACCGCGTCGACGTCCGCGGGCGTCAGGCCCGCGCTCGCCAGCGCCTGGCGGATGACGCGCTGCTGGGAGGGGCCGTTGGGGGCGGTCAGACCATTGGACGCGCCGTCCTGGTTCACCGCGGAACCACGGACCACCGCGAGGACTTCATGGCCCTTGCGGCGCGCGTCGGAGAGGCGCTCCACCAGGAGCATGCCAACGCCCTCCCCCCAGCCGGTGCCGTCGGCGGCCTCGGCGAACGCCTTGCACCGGCCGTCCGTGGCCAGGCCGCGCTGGCGGCTGAACTCGATGAACGCCGACGGGGTCGACATCACGGTCACACCGCCGGCCAGCGCCATGGTGCACTCGCCCGACCGCAGCGCCTGGACCGCCAGGTGCAGGGCGACCAGCGACGACGAGCACGCTGTGTCGACCGTGACGGCGGGCCCCTGGAGTCCCAGCGTGTACGAGACGCGGCCCGAGACCACGCTCGCCGCGTTGCCGGTGCCCACGAGCCCCTCCGCGCCGTCGGCGGAGCCCAGCAACAGTCCTGTGTAGTCCTGGCTGTTGGTGCCCGCGAAGACGCCGACGCGTGCGCCCCGCACCGAATCGGGGTCGATGCCGGCGTGTTCGAAGGCCTCCCAGGACGTTTCGAGCAGCAGCCGCTGCTGCGGGTCCATCGCCAGTGCCTCGCGCGGCGCGATGCCGAAGAACGCGGCGTCGAACTCGGCCGCGCCCGCGAGGAAGCCGCCTTCGCGGACGTACGAGGTGCCCTGCTGTTCCGGGTCCTCGCTGTAGAGCCGGTCGATGTCCCAGCCCCGGTCGACGGGCAGCGGGGACACGGCGTCGGTGCCCGACTCGAGGAGCCGCCACAGTTCCTCCGGCGACTGGGCGCCGCCGGGGAAACGGCAGCCCATGCCGACGATCACGATCGGGTCGTCGTCGAGGGCGGGCGGGGCCGCCGCCGGCTGGTCGTGTGCGGGGGCGACGTCTGGGCCCGCCAGTTGGTCGCGCAGGTGCCGGGCGAGGACGAGCGGAGTGGGATAGTCGAAGACCAGCGTGGCGGGCAGGGCGAGGCCGGTGCTGCTGCCGAGCAGGTTGCGCAGTTCCACGGCGGTGAGCGAGTCGAAGCCCAGGTCGCGGAACGCACGGGAGGGCTGTACCGCGTCCGCGGACGCGTGCCCGAGCACGGCTGCGGCCTGACCGCTGACGAGGGCCAGCAGGACCTGCTCACGCTCTGTCGCGGAGGCGCCCGACAGCCGGGCGCGCAGCGCGTCGGTGCCCTGTTCGGCCGTCCTCGGCGCGGCGTCGGAGGCCGGCAGGGCGCGCACCTCGGGGAGTTCGCCGATGAACGCGGAGCGGCCGCCCTCCAGGAGCGTGGGGGCGAAGCGCGCCCAGTCCACGTCGGCGACGACGATGTGTGCGGCGCCGTGCTCGACCGCCTGGCGCAGCGCGGCCATGGCCTGCTCGGGCGGCAGCGGCGGCATGCCGCCGCGGCGGACGCGCTCGGCGACCACCGGGTCGGCGGCCATGCCGGCCCCCGCCCAGGCGCTCCAGCCGATGGACGTGGCGGGCAGGCCGTGGGCGCGGCGGTGGGCTGCGAGCGCGTCGAGGAAGGCGTTGCCCGCCGCGTAGGCTCCCTGGCCGGCGTTGCCGAAGGTGGCGGCCAGCGAGGAGAAGAGGACGAACGCGGACAGGTTCAGGTCGCGGGTCAGTTCGTGGAGGTTGAGCGCGGCCTCGACCTTCGGGCGCAGGACCTTCTCGACCTGCTCCGGGGTCATCGAGGCGAGCATGCCGTCGTCGAGCACTCCGGCCGTGTGCACCACCGCGGTCAGCGGCTCGTCGGCGGGCAGCGACGTCAGCAGGGCAGCCAGCGCGTCGCGGTCGGCGGCGTCGCAGGCGGCGACTGTGACCTCGGTGCCGAGCCCGGTCAGCTCGGCGACCAGCTCGGCGGCGCCGTGGGCGTCGTTGCCGCTGCGGCTGACGAGGACGAGGCGGGCGGCGCCGTTGCGGGCCAGCCAGCGTGCGGTGACGGCGCCGAGCGCGCCTGTTCCTCCGGTGATCAGGACGGTGCCGGAGGGCTGCCACGGCGTCCGGGTGGCCGTCGGGCCCGGGGCGGCCCTGGTGAGTCTGCGGGCGTGAACCCCAGAGGGCCGGAGGGCCAGTTGCTCCTCGCCGTCGCACGCGGCGAGGACGGCGCCCAGGCGGCGTCCCGCGCGGGCGTCCAGCACGTCGGGCAGGTCGACGAGGCCGCCCCAGCGGGCCGGTTCCTCGGCCGCCACGACCTGGCCGAGGCCCCAGAGCATGGCCTGTTCCGGGTGGGTCAGTGGGTCGGAGGCGCCCACGGAGACCGCTCCGCGGGTGGCAAGCCACAGGGGGGCGGTGACCTGGGCGTCGCCCAGGGCCTGCACCAGGGCGAGGGTGCGGAGCAGGGCTTCGGTGCCGTCACCGCCGCCGGTGGTCGGGCCCGTCAGGGACAGGACTCCGGCGACCGGCAGGGCGCGGCCCGCCTCGTCCGGTCCGCGCAGGGCGTCCCGGAGCCGTTCGGCGAGCGCGGCCCGCTCGTCACGTCCGGCCCGCTCATCAGGTCCGGCCATGCCGCCGGGTGTCCGCAGCCGTACGACGGTGGCGCCCCGCCCGGTCAGGGCGTCGGCAGCCGCGTCCGTGGTCTCGTCGTCGGGGCCCACGACGAGCCAGGTGCCGGTGGGCGCGGCGTCCTCGGGTTCCGGCACGGTCCGCCAACGGACCTCGTAACGCAGGGAGTCGAGAGCGGACTGCTCCCGCCGGGTACGCCGCCACTCGGCCAGTGCGGGAAGCACGGCGCTCAGCGGCTGGTCCCCTTCCAGCGCCAGCGTCCCGGTCACGGCGGCCAGGTCCGTGCGCTCCACGGCGGACCAGAATCCGGCCTCGGCGGGGTCCTCGCCGGCCGCGCCGTCGGGGGTCGCCGTCCACATCAGGGACTCGGGCCAGTACCGGCTGCGCTGGAACGCGTAGGTGGGCAGGGGGATCTGACCGGCGTCGGGCAGGAGAGCGGACCAGTCCGGCGTCCGGCCGCGCACGTGCAGGCGGGCCAGTGCGGTCAGTGCGGCCCTGGTCTCCGGGCGGTCGCCGCGCAGCACGGGGAAGACAACGGCGGGTTCGGCCGCCGGGTCAGCGGTGCGGCCCGCCAGACTGTCCGCCACCAGGGCCGAGAGCACGCCGTCGGGGCCGAGTTCGACGTAGGTGGTGACCCCGTGCTCGGCCAGGGAACGGACGCTGTCGTCGAAGCGGACGGCGTGGCGGACGTGGCGCACCCAGTGCTCGGCGGTGCAGATCTCCTCGGCTGGGACGATTGTGCCGGTGACGTTGGAGACGATCGGGATTCGCGGCGGACTGAACGTCAGCCCCTGGGCGACGGCGAGGAAGTCGTCGAGCATGGCGTTCATGCGCGGCGAGTGGAAGGCGTGGCTGACCCGCAGCCGCTTGGCCTTGCGGCCCTGGTCCTCGAAGTGCGCGGCGATTTCCAGAACCGCCGCCTCATCACCGGAAATGACCGTGGCGGCAGGCCCGTTGAGCGCGGCGATCGAGGCGCCCTCGACCAGCAGCGGCAGGACCTCGTCCTCCGACGCCTGGAGCGAGACCATCGCCCCGCCCTCCGGAAGGGCCTGCATCAGGCGGCCCCGGGCGGCGACCAGCGTGCCGGCATCCTGGAGGGAGAGGACGCCCGCGACATGCGCGGCGGTCAGCTCGCCGATGGAGTGGCCCGCGAGCAGGTCGGGTTCGATGCCCCAGTGGCCGAGGAGCCGGAACAGTGCCACCTCGACGGCGAACAGGGCGGCCTGGGTGTAGGCCGTCCGGTGCAGCAGCCCGGCGTCGTCGCTCGCCTCCTCGGCGTACAGGACGTCGCGCAGCGGGCGGCCGAGGTGCGGGTCCAGCTGTGCGCACACCTCGTCGAACGCCTCGCGGAACACGGGGAAGCGGGCCGCGAGTTCACGACCCGAGCCGAGCCGCTGGCTGCCCTGCCCGCTGAACAGGAAAGCGAGCCGTCCCTCCGTCACGGTGCCGCGCACGGGCCCCGCCGCGTCGGCCGCGAGGGCGTCGAGGCCGCGCAGCAGCTCGTCGCGGTCCGCGCCGATGACGACCGCACGGTCCTCGAAGGCGGTGCGTGTGGTCGTCAGCGAGTGGGCGACGTCTATGGGTTGGTACTCGGGGTTCGCGGCGAGCAGGGCCCGCAGCCTGGCCGCCTGGCCGGCGAGCGCCGCCTCTCCGCGCGCGGATATCACCCAGGGGACGAGGCCGGGACGCGCGGCTGTGTCGGGGCGTACGTCCGCTGTGTCGGGGCGTACGCCCGCGTCGGTGTGCCCGGCCCGCTCGTCGGCCTGCTCGATGATGACGTGGGCGTTGGTCCCGCTGATACCGAACGACGAGACGCCCACGCGGCGGGGCTCGCCCGTCTCGGGCCAGTCGGTCCGCTCCATCAGGAGCCGCACCTGACCGGCCGTCCAGTCCACGTGCGGTGTCGGGGCGTCGACGTGGAGGGTGGGCGGCAGTACTCCCCGCCGCATCGCCATGACCATCTTGATGATCCCGGCGACGCCGGCGGCGGCCTGCGTGTGACCGATGTTCGACTTCACCGAGCCCAGCCACAGGGGGCGATCCGACGAGCGCTCCTGACCGTAGGCGGCCAACAGCGCCTGCGCCTCGATGGGGTCGCCGAGTACCGTGCCGGTGCCGTGCGCCTCGACCGCGTCGACCTGCTCGGGGGCCAGGCGCGCGTCGGCGAGCGCCTGCTCGATGACGCGCTGCTGGGAGGGTCCGTTGGGCGCGGTGAGGCCGTTGCTCGCGCCGTCCTGGTTGACCGCGGAGCCGCGCAGCACGGCGAGGACCCGGTGGCCGTTGCGCCGGGCGTCGGAGAGCCGCTCCACCAGGAGCAGCCCGACGCCCTCGGCGAAACCGGTGCCGTCGGCGGCCGCGGCGAACGCCTTGCAACGACCGTCGAGGGCGAGTCCGCGCTGTGCGCTGAAACTGCTGAACATGCCCGGGGTCGCCATGACGGTGACCCCACCGGCGAGCGCCAGCGAACACTCGCCCTTGCGCAGGGCCTGGGCCGCCAGGTGCAGCGCCACCAGCGACGAGGAACACGCGGTGTCGACCGTGACCGCGGGTCCTTCGAGGCCGAGCGTGTACGAGACCCGACCGGACAGCACGGCCGCGGCGCTGCCCGTGCCCGTGAACCCCTCGAGTCCGGCCTCCGCCCCCATCAGCAGATAGGGGTAGTCCTGGCCGTTCGTGCCGGCGAAGACACCGGTCCGGCTGCCGCGCAGCGACTCCGGATCGATGCCCGCCCGCTCGAACGCCTCCCACGCCGTCTCCAGGAGCAGCCGCTGTTGCGGGTCCGTGGCCAGGGCCTCGCGCGGGCTGATGCCGAAGAACGCCGCGTCGAACTCGCCGGCGTCGTGGACGAAGCCGCCCGCGCCCGCGTACGTCGCCCCGTCGGGCGCGGTCTGGAACACGCTGTCCAGGTTCCAGCCGCGGTCCGAAGGGAACGGCGACAGGCCGTCGGTGCCCTCAGCGACGAGGTCCCACAGATCATCGGGCGACCGCACGCCGCCCGGGTAGCGGCAGCTCATGCCGATGATGGCGATCGGCTCGGGGGCACGCTCCTCCATCTCGCGGATCCGCTCGTGCGCCGCTTCGAGATCGGTGCTGACCCGCTTCAGGAAGTACCGGAGCTTGTCTTCGTTCGCCATCGGGCGACCCCTCTGTCAGGAACTGCGGTGATCGTGGTGAGTGTCGCTGAGGGTTTTCAGGAGATGCCGAACTTCTTGCCGAGGAGTTCGAACATCTCGTCGTCGGAGGCGGATTCGATCTCCTCGCCGACCGGCGCCTCGCCGGCGGGCCCATCCTGCAACCGGGTCAGCAGCACCTGCACGCGCCGCACCACCCGGGCCCGGCCCGCGTCGTCCGGTGCGACGCCGGCCAGTGCCTTCTCGATGCGGTCCAGTTCCTCCAGCGCCCTCACGGCCATGGTCTCCCCGTCGCGTACGAGCTGCTCGCGCAGGAACCCGGCGAGGCGCTGTGGCGTGGGGTAGTCGAACGCCAGGGTGACCGGAAGCTTGAGGCCGGTCTTGGCGCCGATACGGTTGCGCAGTTCGACGGCGGTGACGGAGTCGAAGCCCACCTCGCGGAAGGCGCGCTTGACTCCCACGGCCTCGGGTCCGCTGAGTCCGAGCACCGCGGCGACCTGCTCGCGCACGGCCTCCAGGAGCAGTGCGTCCTGCTCCGGCTCGGAGAGCCCGGCGAGCCGCTGCACCAGTGCCGACGGCTCCTCACCGCCGGATCCCGCCTTGCCCGTGCCGTCCTGCGCGATGCGGCGCACCTCGGGCACGTCGGCGAGGAGGGGGCTCGGCCGGGTCGCGGTGAAGGCGACGAAGAACCGCTCCCAGTCGATGTCCGCGATCAACAGGCAGGTGGCGTCGTGCTCCACGGCCTGCCGCAGCGCGCCCGCGGCCGCCTCGGGCGCCATCTCGCGCAGCCCGTGCCGGTTGAGGGTCTCGCCGAACTCGCCTTCCGCCATGCCGCCGCCGCCCCAGGCGCCCCAGGCGATCGAGGTGGCCACCAGGCCGGCGGCCCTGCGCTCCTGGGCCAACGCGTCGAGGTAGGCGTTGCCCGGTGCGTAGTTGCCCTGGCCGGGAGTGCCGACGATGCCGCCGAACGAGGAGAACAGCACGAAGGCGGACAGACTGTGGTCCCGTGTCAGCTCGTCCAGGTTCCGCGCGGCCCTGGCCTTGGCGTGCAGGGAGTTGGCGAGCTGGTCCGGGGTGAGCGTGTCGAGCAGGCCGTCGTCGAGCGCGGCCGCGGTGTGCACCACGGCGGTCAGCGGATGCTCGGCGGGCACGGCGGCGACGACCTCCGCCAGCGCGTCCCGGTCCCCGGCGTCGCACGCGGCGACCGTCACACGGGCACCCAGTGCAGTCAGTTCGTCCCGTAGACCTTGGGCGCCGGGTGCGTCCGGGCCACGGCGGCTGACCAGCAACAGGTGCCCGGCGCCCTCGCGGGCCAGCGAGCGCGCGACGTGCCCACCGAGCGCGCCGGTTCCTCCGGTGATGAGCGTCGTGCCCTTCGGGTCCCAGCGCCGGCTGCCGGGAGCGGCGCCGATCCGGGCGCGGTTGAGGCGGCGTACGAAGGTACCGGAGGGCCGCACGGCCATCTGGTCCTCGTCACCGGACCCGCCGAGCGCGCCGCTCAGCATCGCGGCCGTCCGCTCGTCCAGGGTCGGCGGAAGGTCGATCAACCCGCCCCAGCGGTCGGGGTGTTCGAGCGCGGCGACGCGCCCCATGCCCCAGGCCATGGCCTGCTCGGGCCCGGTGATGGGATCGGCCGGTCCCACCGACACCGCGCCGCGCGTGGCGCACCAGAGCGGCGCGGACACCCCGGCCTCGCCGAGCGCCTGCAGCAGGGCGACGGTGGCGGCGTAGCCCCTCGGCACGTCCGGCAGTTCTGGGTGCGGTGCGTGGTCGAGCTGGAGCAGCGACAGCACGCCCGCGAGGTCGGCGGGCAGGTTGTGGCCGGTGAACAGGTCGCGCCGCAGTTTGCCCCCGTCGACCGTCACGGGCAGCACCCGGGCGCCGTGGTCGGCGAGCGCCGCGAGGCACCCGGCGGTCAGCGCGTCCTCGGCGTGGGTCTCGGGCACGACTACGAGCCAGTGGCCGGACAGCCGGGCGGCGGACGCCTCGGGCAGCGGGCGCCAGGCCACCTCGTACCGCCAGTCGTCGACGGTGGACAGCTCGCGGGTGCGGCGGCGCCAGGAAGACAGCGCGGGCAGCATCGTGCCCAGCGCCGAGCGGGCGCCCTCGCCCCCCTTGAGGTCGAGCGTGTGCGCGAGGCCCTCGAAGTCCTTCTGCTCGACCGCCGCCCAGAACTGAGTGTCGGCCAGGGAGAGTTCGGTCGCTTCGTCGACGGGCGCCTGCATGACCGGACGCAGGTCGTCGATCCAGTAGCGCTGGCGTTGGAAGGGGTAGGTGGGCAGGTCCACGTGGGTGACCTGCTGCCCAGCGAACAGGGCGTGCCAGTCCAGCTGGACGCCGTGGACGTGGGCCTCGGCGAGAGAGGTCATGAAGC
>NZ_BAABCQ010000236.1:0-9176 GCF_039539045.1 Streptomyces marokkonensis | reverse complement strand
CGGAAAGGAATTTCACGGTTCTTACGGGGAGCACCGCACAGCACGCCGGCCCGCCCCGAGAGATCGGCTCTCCCGGGGCAGGCCGGCGTGTGGTTCGGTCCGCTGGATCAGTTGGCGCTGCGCAGGAAGATGCTCTGGTCCATGTTCCAGCCGCTGTTGGTCGCGCTGGCCCAGCCGGGAGCGGCTCCGTTGATCCCTCCGTCGGCCCGGGAGGTCCAGGTGAACGTCCTGACCTTGCCGTCGCTGTACCCGTACATGGCTGCCAGGTCGTCGCGTCCGTCGCCGTTGTAGTCACCCGGGACGACGCGCATGTCGGAGTAGGCGAAGTTGCCGGCGGCGGTCGTGTACGCCTTGTAAGGCGTGCCGAAGTGACCGTCCTCAGTGGTGCTGCTGGTCAGGATGTGGATGGCGTCGCGACCGTCGGAGTAGTCGTACCAGGCGGCGATGTCGTCACGGCCGTCGCCGTCGAAGTCACCGGCGTGGACGTAGGTCCGGTTCCAGTCGCCGAAGGTGGAGCTGCCCCAGGAGGCGATGGAGGCCTGGAACCCGCCCGTGCCGTTGGCGAGGAAGCTGTACGTCTTGACGCTGTTGTCGGCGTGGCGGTAAAGCCCGCCGAGGTCGTCGCGGCCGTCTCCGTTGAAGTCACCGACGACGAACTTCAGGTTGTCGCTGTTCCAGTCGTTGTTGGTGTTGCTCCATGAGGGGAAGGCAGCGTTGAAGCCCCCCGAGGGCGTCGCGGTGAAGGTGAACAGCCTGTCGTCGCCGTTGTCGTAGTCGTACCAGGCGGCCAGGTCGTCGCGGCCGTCGCCGTCGAAGTCACCGCTGTGCAGCGTCATGTTCCTGGCGGTCCAGCCGCCGGGCTCGGCGTCCCAGGACGGTGAGGGTGCCGCGAAACCACCGTCGGCCTTGCCCAGCGCCGTGAACAGCCGCACGGAGCCGTCGCTGTAGCCGTACAGGGCGGCCATGTCGCCGCGGCCGTCGCCGTTGTAGTCACCGGTGGAGAACTGCATGTTCTCGGCGTACCAGCTGCCGACGGCGGAAGCGTACGACTGGAAGGGCTGCTCAAGGGTGCCGTCTGCCGCGGCGGTGAGGGTCTGCAGCGAGTCGTGGCCGTCGCCGTAGTCGTACCAGGCGGCCAGGTCGCTGCGGCCGTCGCCGTTGTAGTCGTGGCGGACGACGGTGCCGGCGGCCCACTGGGACACGCCCTGGGCATCGTGGATGACGAAGTTGCCGCGGTCCTGGAGAACGGCTCTGCCGCCGGGGGCGGTGGTCTTCGACTCCCACAGGACGGTGGCGCCGTCGGCGTCGAGGACGGCGAGGTTGCCGTTCGTGTCGAACCGGGCGGTTGCTCCGGGGTGGCCCGCGGTGCCGGTGGACCACAGGGTCTTGCCCCCGCCTGAGACGACGGCCAGGTCGCCGTCGGCCCGCAGGGTGAGGCGGGCGGCGTTCGCGACGAGGCTGTCGCCGGCCCGCAGGACGGTGCCGGGGATGAGGGTGTCACCGCCGGCGACGTTGTCGAGCCGGGGGGAGACGGCGTTGTTGCGGGTCTCCGCCGGGTCGGTGCCCCAGCAGCCGCCCTGCCAGGACTGGCTGGCGAGCGCGACCAGCTCGAACTTCCCGTCCTTCTGGCGGACCAGGGGGCCGCCGGCGTCACCGGCGCAGATCGCGTCGGTGTCCGTCGTGCCGTCGAGCGCGATCGTGGTGCCGGAGACGGACTCGACCGTGAAACTCGCGGTGTGCGGGGAGAGCGGCACCCACTCGTCCTTGGTGCGGCCGAACCCGGCGACGGTCAGTTCCTCGCCCACGGCGGGCGGGGTGGTGGCGAACCGGACGGGGGTGCCGCTGACAGGGGTGGCGAGGCGGGCCAGGACCATGTCGCGGTCGGTGCGGGGCACGAGTTCGACGACGTCGACGGGCCGGTTGGTGCCGGAGGCAGGGCCCAGGACGGCCTGGGTCTTCCACTTGGGCTTGCCGGCGGCGACCTGGCCGCCGCCGAGGTCGTCGGCGAAGCAGCTGGCGGCGGTGGCCAGCCACTGGGAGGCGACCAGCACCGCGGAGCAGGCCCGCTCGTTGTCGCCTATCTGCAGGCGGGCGGTGAAGGCGTAGGCGCCGTCGGTGGCGGCGGGACCGGCGGCGGCCTGGGCGGCGCCTGTGGTGAGGCAGCCGGCGGCCACCGCGGTGGCCATCAGACCCGCGGTGATCGCGGCGCGCGAACGGAGTATGGACACGAGATGGTACCCGTTCCTTTCACTGTGCGGGATGTGCAGTGTAGAAAACATGTGCGGGGGCCGGGTCAGCCGGTGACGTGGAGTTCCAGCAGGACGGTGTCAGCGCCACCGACTCCCTCACCGACGCCCTGGAAGTCGTTCTTGGCCAGGTCGATCTCCTGGGTCTTGCCCTCCGCGCTCAGTTCGGCGTGCACGGCCGTCTCCCCGGTGAAGGGTGATGCCCTTCTCCTGGAGGATGCGGTCGGCGCCGGGGTGCTGGAAGTCCTCGACCGCGTACGGCATATCGTCCGCGGCGGCTGCCGCCGCCCGGGACGCGGCCGGCGGGGCGTCGGACGCCGAGACGGCGTAGGCGACCGACGACGCGCCCCACGACGGTGCAGGCGGCGAGCAGTCCGGCGAAAGCGGCTTGCGGAGGCGGATGCTCACCAGAGTTTCCTTCCAGGGCGATGTGATATCTGACGCGCATGGACGTCCCGACGCGGCGTGCGGTGTCGCGGACGCGCATGCTCGGCGCACGAAGGAGCGGTGACATCGACCGGTGCGAACGGGGCAGCGGCGATTCCCCCTGGCTTCCTGACTACGAACCAGCCCTGCGCCGACCCTTCGTGACGCACCGATTGCGCAACTTATCACGTGGTCACAACATGCCTACATGTAACCCACATTCACCTCACAAGTAGGCTCGACCTGACGAAACACTGCCTCCGGCCAGCGAGTTGTCGGGCAGCGGGAGGTAGGACACTCTTGAGTCGAAGACTCACCGAACGCATGGTTTTCGACCGTATGCACATACAGACGGACACGGCGGCGAGTTGTGATGGCGACTCATCTCTCTGCGGTCGCTGTGCCTCGCCCTCCTGATCGCCCTGATGCTGGGCATGTTGGGCACTGTCCCGGCGACCGCCGTCGACGAGGCGCCGGGTGAAGAGGAGGTGTCCGAATACATACCCGCCACCGACCGGGGCCGGGTGCTCGAGTTGCGGCAGTCCGGAGGACCGGCCGTCAAGGCCGCGGCCGAGGCGGCACTGCTCGGCACCGACGAGAACGTGCAGAAGTTCCTCTCGGAAGAGAAGGAGATCGCACAGCTCAGTGACGACCGGGTGGCGGCCGTCCGGATCCTGTCGCTGGGCGGGCGGGAAGTACGCGCGGCCGCGCAGACGGCGCTCACCGGCTCGTCCGAGGATCTGCGGGCCTTTCTCAAGGACGGCTGGCGGGCCCCGCTGGACCAGGACCAACGGGTCCAGGTCGTGCAGATCATTTCGGCGGCCTCCGGACGCGGAGTCAAGGAGGCGGGTCAGAAGGCACTCAACGGCACCATCGAGGACGTACGCGAGTTCCTCAACAAGGGTCAGTACGTCGCCGCAGACAACGACGCCCGCGTTCAGGTCGTCCAGCCGTGGGCGGTTTCCTCGCCGCCCACGGCCGGACGGCTCGGACCGTACGAGCTCCGGACCGCCCGTGCCGTCGCCACGCTCTGCCCCGCGTGCGGCCGTCGGCCGACGAGCATGTCCACGGCGCCGGACACGCCACAGGGCCCGCTGCCCCCGGGTCCGGGAGCCGCGGGCCCTGTCGAAAGGACCGGCCCGTCAGGCCGTCGTCCACCACACCGTCGTGTCCGCCGGGACCTTCGCCTCGCCGGCCGCCTCGGTCACCTCGCCGCTGGCCAGCAGTACCCGCCCGTACGCGGGCATCGGTACCGACTCGCCGGTGGTGTTGGCCACGCACACGAACTCGCCGCGCCGGAAGGCGACGACGCCCTCGGGGGCGCGCAGCCACTCGACGGTGTCGCCCGCGCCCAGGTCGGGGTGGGAACGGCGGACGGCCAGCGCGTCGCGGTACAGCTCCAGGGTCGAGCCGGGTTCGCCGGTCTGCGCCTCGACGCTCAGCTCGCCCCAGGCGGCCGGCTGCGGCAGCCAGCTGTCGCCGTCGCCGAAGCCGTACGAGGAGCCCTCGCGGGTCCAGGGGATCGGCACCCGGCAGCCGTCGCGGTAGCCGTCCTGGCCGGCGCCGCGGAAGTACGCCGGGTCCTGGCGCACCTCGTCGGGGAGGTCGACGACGTCCGGCAGGCCGAGCTCCTCGCCCTGGTAGACGTAGGCCGAGCCGGGCAGCGCCAGCATCAGCAACGTCGCCGCGCGGGCGCGGCGCAGGCCCACCTCGCGGTCGCCGGCCAGGCGGAGCTGGGTGCCGAGGCCCGCCGGGTTGGCGAAGCGGGTGGCGTGCCGGGTGACGTCGTGGTTGGAGAGGACCCAGGTGGCGGGGGCGCCGACCGGGCGCATGGCGTCGAGCGTTCGGTCGATGACCCCGCGCAGTTCCTCGGCGTCCCAGTGGGTGCCCAGGTACTGGAAGTTGAAGGCCTGGTGCAGTTCGTCGGGGCGGACGTAGTTCGCGGTGCGCTCGACGGTCGGGGTCCACGCCTCGGCGACGAAGATGCGCTCGCCGCTGTACTCGTCGAGGATCGTCCGCCACTGGCGGTAGATGTCGTGGACGCCGTCCTGGTCGAAGAACGGCGTGACATCGTTGCCCAGCATCCGCAGCTCGTCGTGGGAGCCCAGGTCCGGCAGGCCCTCGGCCTTCACCATGCCGTGGGCGACGTCGATGCGGAAGCCGTCGACGCCCATGTCCAGCCAGAAGCGGAGGATGGAGCGGAACTCGTCGCCGACGGCCGGGTGCTCCCAGTTGAAGTCGGGCTGCTCGGGGGCGAACAGGTGCAGGTACCACTCCCCCGGCGTGCCGTCGGGCTCGGTGACCCGGGTCCAGGCGGGGCCGCCGAAGATGGACTCCCAGTCGTTGGGCGGCAGTTCGCCGTTCTCGCCCTTGCCGGGGCGGAAGTGGTAGCGGTCCCTGGAGGGGGAGCCGGGGCCCTCGGCGAGGGCGCGCCGGAACCACTCGTACTGGTCGGAGGAGTGGTTGGGGACCAGGTCGACGATGATGCGCAGGCCCAGCCCGTGGGCGTCGCGGATCAGCGCGTCGGCGTCCAGCAGGTTGCCGAACATGGGGTCGACGGCCCGGTAGTCGGCGACGTCGTAGCCGGCGTCGGCCTGCGGCGAGGCGTAGAAGGGGCTGAGCCACACGGCGTCCACGCCGAGGTCGCGCAGGTACGGCAGACGGGTGCGGACACCCTCCAGGTCGCCCATGCCGTCGCCGTTGCTGTCGGCGAAGCTGCGCGGGTACACCTGGTAGATGACCGCGTCCCGCCACCAGTCGCGGCGCCCCGCGACGGTGGCGGTGGCGGAGGTGGGGGCCGGGGCGGCGGAGGGCTGCTGGCTCATGGCGTCCTTGATGTGTAACGGAATTCCGGTCATGGAGGCACGGGTGGTGGGGGAAGAGGTGGCCGGCCGCGGTGCTGCGGGGTCGGATGGGCACCGCGGCCGGACGTTTTCCCGGGCGGGCGTCAGCCCTTCGTGCCACCGGCGGTCAGGCCGGTCACCAGGTTCTTCTGCACGAGGTAGAAGAACGCGGAGACCGGTATCGCGACGAGTACGGCGGTGGCGGCCATCAGATGGCGCTGCGCGTCGTGCTCACTGACGAAGCTCTGCAGGCCGACCGCGAAGGTGTACTTGGTGTCGGTCAGCATGAACGTCGAGGCGAAGGCGACCTCGCCGAAGGCGGTGATGAAGCTGTAGAAACCGGCGACCGCCAGGCCCGGCCGGGCGAGCGGCAGGATCAGCCGGAAGAAGGTGCCGAAGGGCGACAGCCCGTCGACCCGCCCGGCCTCGTCGATCTCGAACGGGATGGTGTCGAAGTAGCCCTTGAGCAGCCACGCGCAGTACGGCACCGCGGTCGAGCAGTAGACGAGGATCAGGCCGAGGTAGCTGTCGACGAGCCGGAACTCGGACAGGATCTGGTACATCGGCACGATCAGCACGGCGATGGGGAACATCTGGGTGACCAGCAGGACCCACATGAGCTTCTTGTAGCCCGGGAAGCGCATCCGCGAGACCGCGTAGCCGGTGGTGGCGGCGACCATGACGCCGATGACCGTGGTCCCCAGCGAGACGATCAGCGAACTCTTCAGCCAGTCGAAGAACTGCGTGTGCTGGAGCACGAACGCGTAGTTGTCGAAGGTCATCTTCGACCAGATGCGCTCGGGGTGCAGGTAGTCGTTCTTGTCCGGGCCGAGCGACAGGTAGACCAGCCAGGCGACCGGGAAGAGCGCGATGAGGCTCGCCACGGACAGGATGCCGTGGGAGGCGAGGGACGCGGCGCGGCTGCGTTCGCCGCGGCCGCGCACCCGGCGCGACGGCGCGGTGGACGCGTCGGCCCGCTCCGCCGGGGCCTTGGTGGGCGCGGTTGTTGTACTCATGGCGGCTCCTGCCTCAGTTCGCGAGCTGCTGCTCATTGCGGTTCAGCCAGCGGCGGTAGAAGGAGGTGAAGACGATCAGGATGGCCAGCAGCAGGATGCCGTAGGCCGCGGACTGCGCGAAGTCGCGCGGTTGCTGTCCGAAACCGAGTTGGTAGGCCCAGGTGACGAGGATCTGTGCCTCGGGGGCGGTGTTGCCGAACAGCAGGAAGATCACGGCGAACTGGTTGAAGGTCCAGATGATGCCGAGCAGGACGACCGTGGAGCTGACCGACCGCAGACCGGGGAGGGTGACGTGGCGGAACTGCTGCCAGGCGTTCGCGCCGTCCATCTCGGAGGCCTCGTAGAGGGTGTTGTCGATGGACTGCAGGCCGCCGAGGAGCGAGACCATCATGAAGGGCACACCGCACCAGGTGTTGACCATGATCGCGGAGAACCGCTGCCAGAAGGTGTCCTCGAGCCATGCGGGGGTCGGCAGGTGCAGCCATTCCAGGGCCGAGTTGAGGATGCCGGCGTCGGCGAGCATGAAGCGCCAGCCGAAGACGGTGACGAAGGTGGGCACGGCCCACGGCAGGACCAGGATCAGCCGGTAGAAGGTGCGGCCGCGCATCTTCTGGTTGAGCAGCAGGGCGAGGCCGAGGCCGATGAAGAAGTGCAGGCCGACACAGACCGCCGTCCACACGATGGTCCAGATGAAGTGCGACCAGAAGCGGTCGTAGGCGGTCGGGCCCCACAGGATGTCGGCGTAGTTGTCCAGGCCGATGAACTTGTAGGTGGCCTCGATCTCGTTGACGCCGATGGTGCGCCCCGTGTTGAGGCTGTTGGCGTCGGTGAGCGTGAGGTAGAGGCCGTACCCCAGCGGGTACAGCACGAGGACGCCGATCACGACGGCCACCGGCGCGATCATGGCGTAGGCGTACCAGTGCTTCTGGTAGCTGTCTTTCAGACGCCGGCCAAGGCCGGGCCGCGGGGTGCGGTCACCGCGGCGCTTGCCGGTCGCACGGTCGATGGCGACTGTCATGGTTCGACACCTTCGGGAGCATCAGGACGAGAGGGGCGGCTGGACGAGCTGGACCGGGCCGGACGAGCTGGACCGAGCCGGACCACATGGACCGAATCGGACCAACTGGACCGGGCCGGCCGGTCAGGGGGTACGGCGCGCAGGCCGGTGGCCGCCGGGTCCCCTCCCCCACGCGGGGGACCCGGCGGCCGCGCGGACCTACTTGCTGAAGTCCGGTACCAGCTTGGCGATCGCGGTCTCGACGTCGCCCAGACCCTCGTCGAGCGACTTCTTGCCGCCGGCGATCTGCGGCAGCTCGTCGTCCAGCGGGACCAGCAGGGAGCTGTACTCCGGCAGCGCCGGGCGCGGCTGGGCGGCGGGCAGGACCGTCTGGAAGCCGGCGATGCCCGGGTCGGCCTTGACCTTGTCGGTGTAGGCGTCGTCGCGGGTGGGCAGCGTGGAGTTCTCCAGGGCGACGGTCTCCTGGGACTTCGCCGAGGTCATGAACTTCACGAACTTCAGCGACGCTTCCTGGTGGGCCTTGTCCGAGCCGGCGTACACCGAGAGGTTGTGGCCGCCGGTCGGGGCGCCCGCCTTGCCGGTGGAGCCGGCCGGGACGGTGGCGATGCCGAGGTTGTTCTTGTCCTTGAAGGCGGAGCCCTTGTAGAAGTTGGTGATCTCCCACGGGCCCTGGATGATCGAGGCGACCTTGCCGCTGACGAACGCCTCCTGGATGTGGGCGTAGGCGTCGGCGGTGACGTCGGCCTTGTGCAGGCCCTTGCCGTCGAACAGGCTCAGCCAGGTGCCGTACGCCTTCTTCGCCTCGGGCGACTTGACGGTGATCTTCTTGGCCTCGACGTCGACCGTGTCGGTGCCCTCGCCGTACAGGAACGGCTGCGCGTAGTAACCGGCCGTGGAGGCCCAGTAGCCGTCGACGCCGGTCTCGTCCTTGATGGTGGCGGCGGCCTTCTTCAGGTCGTCCCAGGTCTTGGGGGCCTCGACGCCGGCCTTCTTGAAGATCTCCTTGTTGTACACGAAGGCGAGGGTGTCGGTGACGAGCGGGACGCCGTAGGTCTTGCCCTCGTACGTGGCCTGCTCGATCAGCTTGGGCTGGAACTTGTCCTGGTCGGCGAGGGCCTCGGTGCCGTCCAGCGGCAGGAAGAACCCCTTCTTGGCGAAGGCGGGGGTCCAGCCGACGTCCGTGCGCAGCACGTCCGGGGCGCCCGAGGCACCGGCGGCGGTGTCGAACTTGTTCTGCGCCTGGTCGAAGGGGACGTTGACGAAGTTGACCTTGATGCCCTTGTTGGCGGCCTCGAACTCCTTGGCCAAGGCCTTGTAGGCCGGCGCCTCGTTGGTCGCGTTCGAGGTGTCCCAGTACGTGATGGTGACCGGTCCGCCCGACTCGCTGTCGCTGTCGCCGTCCCCGCCGCACGCCGTCGCCGTGAGGGCGAGGGACGCCACCAGCGCGGTGGCCGCTATGCCACGCCGCATGAGTTCTCCTTGAGGGTGAAAGCCCGTGTGGTGCAGGGTGCGGGCTCGTCCGCCGCTCCTGCCGACTGCCGACCGCGCCTTTGCCGCCGTCGGGCGACGTGAACGTAACAGCGCCGCAACCTCGACGGAAAGGTCTTGCAGCAAAAAAGTGCAAGAA
>NZ_BAABCQ010000235.1:0-9192 GCF_039539045.1 Streptomyces marokkonensis | reverse complement strand
CTCGGGCCCGCGTAAGGCGTACGAATCCGTCCGTCCGAGTGACGGAGTTCGACCGGAACACGGACCGTGACCTGTGACAGAAGTGTGACCGTAGGTGCCTCGGGCGCCCGGGTTACCGGCCTGGACTTCCCCGGCCGTGGAGCAGGGCATAGCGTGGCGGCATGGCACCGATTCCGACACCCCCGGCCGAACCCCAGGACAGTCCGGACACGTACGTCGGCCTCGCGTCCGACGCGGCCGAACGGCTCGCGCGGGAGCGGGGATGGCCGACGGTGCGGTCACTGGCGCCGGGCACGGTCATCACCATGGAGTACCGCGTGGGCCGCCTCAACTTCGAGGTGAAGGACGGCCGTGTGACCCGGGCCTGGAAGGGCTGACCCGCGGGGGAGAGGCTGTGCGTACCGGCCCCCGCGCCGTGGTCCGAAAGGTCAGCCGCCCGACAGGGGGCGTGCGGCCGGGGCCGCGCCTCGCGGGTGGCGGTCGGCGTGCGGCGGCCGTCGGCTGCCGGCCGGGGTCACCGGCGTACGGTCCGAGCGGGCCGTGTGCGGCCCCGGAGCCAGGTATGCCGAGGCCCGGGTGCGTGGGGCGGCGACCGGTTCGCGGACCGGGGACTCCTCCCGGTCGGAGTCGGGCGGCGTGAGGACCACGGGCGTGCTGACCGGCTGCTTCGCCGCCCTCGTACGTCCGCGGCGGGCGAACCAGCGGTCGCGCAGGCCGAGGATCCAGGCCTCGGCCCGGGTGATCAGCGGCTCGAACCACGGCAGCGCCAGCAGGATCAGCAGCCCCGCCACCCAGCCGAGGAGCACGTCGCTGAGCCAGTGCGTACCGATGTAGACGGTGGACAGGCCCACGCCGAGCGAGGTGACCGCCGACAGAGCCGACAGCCAGCGTCGCGCCCTGGGCGTCGAGGCCAGATAGGCCAGGATGCCCCAGGTCACGACGGCGTTCGCGGTGTGACCGCTCGGAAATATATCGCCGCCGAGCCACATCTCGTTCGCGCCGATCGTGGTTGCGTAGTGCGGTCCCAGCCGGCCCATGCCGTACTTGGCGGCACCGACCGTGACGTTCAGCAGGAGCAGGGAGACGCCGAGCGCGAGCAGGGGCCGCAACGTGTGCTGCCGCCAGGAGCGCCAGCCGAGCCAGGCCGCGACCATCACCGCGGTGGGGCCACGCTGGCCGAGCACCACGTAGTAGTCGACGAACGCGTGGAGCTCCGGCCACTGCTGGTAGGGCCGGAAGAACATGACCTGCCAGTCGAGCCGGACCAGCCACGAAGTGATCAGCACGGCCCACACGATCGCGACGTAGAACGCGAGGGTTCCCGAGAACAGCGCAATCCTGTGCCGGCTCATCTCCGGCACATCTAGGTGAGCCGGTCGTTCCGGCTCCCGGTCGAGTCTCGCGAACACCCGGTCCAGACGGGTGAGGTTCCGTTCGGTACGCACACAATCGACGTTACAGCGAGTGAGGAGTGATCCCGGCCGAATCAACGGCTTTGTGATGACGATGTGATGTGGGATTCCTCTCAGGTGGTGGTTCATTTCCCAGGAATCCGTAATCCGGTCCCACCGCGGACTTCAATTCCTTTGATCGGTCCGGTCGGTGGCTTATCGTGCTTATGAATTCGTTCACCGAATGCTGGTACGGAATTCTCCCGGCGGCCATCGGGCGCCCCGGCCCGGTCGGGGCCGGCCGGAGCCGGTCAGGGCGGGCCGGAGCCGTTCAGCCAGAACGCCCCGTACACCGCCGACGCCACCGCGACACCGCCGACGATCAGTGCCGACCCGGAGGTTCGCAGCCGGGCCAGGGCCAGGGCGAGGGGCAGCAGCAGCGGGAAGGCGGGCAGCAGCAGCCGGGGCTTCGAACCGAAGTAGCTCGACGCGCACAGGGCGAGGACGGCGACGATCCCCGAGTACACCAGCAGCGCGAGCGGCTGGCGCTGCCGTACGCAGACGACGTACAGCCACACGAGCAGGGCGACCCCGGCGATCAGTCCGACGCCCGCCGGCGCCGACGGGAACGACGTGAACTTGTCGGCGACGAAACGGGCGAAGGCCACGCCGCCGTCGAAGCCGTTGCGCCAGCCGGCCTGGACGTCGAGATAGCCGAGGGGGCCCTCGCCGGTGCGGTGCCCGACCCAGAGCACGTACCCGGCGGCGCCCAGGGGCGCGAGGAGCATGCCGAACACACTCCGCGCGCCCTCACCAGGGGCGCGCGGAGTGCCGTGGGCGCCGTCCGTGACGGCCTCGCTCCGGGTTCGCACGAATGCCACGATCGCGGTCACCCACACCGCCGCCGCCACCGCGAGCCCCACCGGACGGGTCAGCCCGGCGAGCGCGGCCAGCACTCCCGCCGTCACCCAGCGCCCGGTCAGCACCGCGTACAGCGACCAGGCGGCGAGCGCCGTGAACAGTGACTCGCTGTACGCCATCGACTGCACGATCCCGACCGGCAGCACGGCCCACAGCAGCACCGCGCAGACCCCGGCCCGCCCGTCTCCCGCCACCACCCTTCCAAGGCCGCGCTGCGCGCCTTTCTCATTCCGGCCGTACAGGTGCTCGGTCACCGCGAAGATCCCCCAGGCCGCGGCGAGCGAGGCGAGCAGACTCACGACGAACCCGGCGTCGGCGTACGACAGGCCCGTCGCCGCGCCGAGCCGCTCCAGCCAGGGCAGCAGCGGGAAGAAGGCAAGGTTGGAGTGGACGTCGCCGTTCGGCAGGCGCACCTCGTAGCCGTAGCCCAGTTCGGCGACCCTGGTGTACCAGAGGGAGTCCCAGCGGGCCGTCAGCAGCGTGTACGCGCTCTTGTCGCGCGCGGCGCTCCACAGGGCCAGGGCGAGCAGGCCCAGGGCGCGTACGGCCGCGTAGCCGAGGAGCGCCGGGGCGGCCCGGCGCAGGGCCCCGGGGCGGCCCGTCGTGCGCGTTTCAAGATCGGTCACGGGCTCGATTATCCGCTGGGGGCGGCGCTGACCGGCCGGCCGGGGCGGGGGTGCCGTGGCCGCGGTGGCGCATGCCACACAGGTGACGCGGGATGTGTGAGGCCCGCCACGTGCGCGAGGGGAGGTCTCGCGTACTCTGGCGAGCCACTCGCGTTCCGTTGCCCGGCCCGGAGACCCCGCTCCTCTCCGGCCGAGCCGCAGGGGAGTCCCCACCCCGCGTGGCCCGCCGGACGCGAGGGAACTTCCTTGGAGGTACGTACATGTCCGGGACGACCACGGCCGCCGCCGCGCTGCGCCGCCGGGCGGCCGGGGCCGGTGCCAACCGCTGGGTGGTCCTGTTCGTCCTCTGCGTCAGCCTGCTGCTCGTCGCCGTCGACGCGACCGTCCTGCACGTGGCGGTCCCCGCCGTCACCGAGGATCTGCGGCCCGGCGCGATCGAACTGCTCTGGATCGTCGACGTCTACCCGCTCGTCTGCGCCTCGCTGCTGATCCTGTTCGGCACGCTGGGCGACCGGGTGGGCCGCAGACGGATCCTGCTGCTCGGCTACGCGCTCTTCGGCGTCGCGTCCGTGCTGGCGGCCCTCGCCGGCAGCGCCCAGGTCCTGATCATGGCCCGTGCGCTGCTCGGCGTCGGCGGCGCGATGATCATGCCGGCGACGCTGTCGATCCTGCGCCAGGTCTTCCCCGACCGGCGGGAGCGGGCGTTGGCCATCGGCGTCTGGAGCGCCGTGGCCGCGGTCGGCGCGGCGGTCGGGCCCCTGCTCGGCGGCTTCCTGCTGGAGCACTTCTGGTGGGGCTCGGTCTTCCTCGTCAACATCCCGCTGATGCTGGTCAGCCTGCCGGTGGGCCGGCTGCTGCTGCCCGAGTCGAAGGGCGACGACCGCGGGCCCTGGGACGTGGTCGGCGCGCTGATGGCGGCGGGTGGCCTGTTCGGGGTCGTCCTGGGTGTGAAGCGGCTGGGCGGTGGCGAGCCGGTGGCGAGCGTGCTGACCGTGCTGCCGCTGGTGGTGGGCGCGGCCCTGCTGGCCGCCTTCGTGCGACGGCAGCGGCGGCGTACGCATCCGCTGGTGGACCTGGAGATGTTCCGGCGGCCGGCGTTCAGCACGTCGGTGGGGTGCATCGTGCTGGCGATGCTGGCACTGGTGGGTCTGGAGCTGGTCGCGGCGCAGTACCTGCAGCTGGTGCTCGGGCTGTCCCCGCTCCAGACCGGGCTGCGGCTGCTGCCGCTGACCTTCGCCGCGATGGCGGCGGGGCTGGCGGGCGCACGGATGCTGCGGCGGTTCGGGCCACGCCGGATGGTGTGCGCCGGGTTCTGCCTGACGGCCGTGGCGGTGCTGCTGCTGACCGGGATGGGCCGGGCGGACAACAGCGCGCTGCTGGTGTCCGGGTTCGTGCTGCTCGGCTTCGGACTGGAGACGACGCTGTTCGGGGCGTACGAGTCGATGCTGAGCGAGGCGCCGCAGGAACAGGCCGGCGGGGCGGCGGCGATCGGGGAGACCTCGTACCAGCTGGGCGCCGGAATCGGGATCGCCCTGCTGGGCAGCGTGATGAACGCGGCGTACGCGCCCGGGCTGGCAGGGGGCGTGCCCGGGGTGCCGGCGTCGGCGTCGGCGTCGGCGGGGCATTCACTGGGGGAGGCCTACGAGGTCGCCGGGCAGCTCGGGGGGCCCGCGGGGGCCGCTCTGCGGCGGGCGGCGGCCGACGCGTTCGTGCACGGGCTGCATGCGACGCTCGTGGTGAGCGCGGGGTTGTTGTCGCTGGGGGCGGTGATGGCCCTGCGGTTGCCGCGGGGGATGCGGTGCGAGGCGGTTTCCGTGCCGGGGCCCCGGGACGCGGCGGAGTCACGCGTGTCGGTGTGACCGCCGGGGTCTCGCATGGTGGACGTCCGGGACGGGGCACCGTAACGTCGGCAGAAGAACCGTAACTAGCAGTGCTAGTTTTCACAGTCCCGGAGGGTGTTCCATGGTCTCGTCCCCCAAGCCGCCCGCGTTCGACCCCGCCGACCCGCTCGGCATCGACGACCTTCTGGAGCCCGAGGACCTGGCAGTCCGGGACACCGTGCGGGACTGGGCCGCCGACCGCGTGCTGCCGTACGTCGCGGACTGGTACGAGAAGGGCGAGCTGCCCGGCATCCGGGAGCTGGCCCGCGAGCTCGGTGGCATCGGCGCACTGGGCATGTCGCTCCAGGGCTACGGCTGCGCGGGCGCGAGTGCCGTGCAGTACGGACTGGCCTGCCTGGAGCTGGAGGCGGCCGACTCCGGCATCCGCTCCCTGGTCTCGGTGCAGGGCTCCCTCGCCATGTACGCCGTCCACCGCTTCGGCGGAGAGGAGCAGAAGCGGGCCTGGCTGCCGCGCATGGCCGCCGGCGAGGTCATCGGCTGCTTCGGGCTGACCGAGCCCGACCACGGTTCCGACCCCGCCAACATGCGCACCCACGCCAAGCGCGAAGGCGGCGACTGGGTGCTCAACGGGCGCAAGATGTGGATCACCAACGGGTCGGTGGCCGGCGTCGCCGTCGTCTGGGCGCAGACCGACGACGGGATCCGAGGGTTCCTCGTCCCGACCGACAGCCCCGGCTTCTCCGCACCCGAGATCAAGCACAAGTGGTCGCTGCGGGCCAGCGTCACCAGCGAGCTCGTCCTCGACGACGTACGGCTGCCCGCCGACGCCGTACTGCCCGAGGTCACGGGTCTGCGTGGACCGCTCAGCTGCCTCTCCCACGCCCGCTACGGCATCGTCTGGGGGGCGATGGGCGCGGCCCGCAGCTCCTTCGAGTCGGCCGTTCAATACGCGAAGACGCGGGAGCAGTTCGGGCGGCCCATCGGCGCCTTCCAGCTCACCCAGGCCAAGCTCGCCGACATGGCGGTCGAACTGCACAAGGGGATCCTGCTCGCCCACCACCTCGGGCGGCGCATGGACGCCGGCCGCCTGCGTCCCGAGCAGGTCAGCTTCGGCAAGCTCAACAACGTGCGCGAGGCCATCGACATCTGCCGTACGGCCCGTACGATCCTCGGCGCCAACGGGATCTCCCTCGAATACCCCGTGATGCGGCACGCGACGAACCTGGAATCGGTGCTCACCTACGAGGGCACCGTCGAGATGCACCAGCTGGTGCTGGGCAAGGCCCTCACCGGACTCGACGCCTTCCGGTAGGACTCCGGCGGCGGACCCGGTGGGCCGGCGGGGGCGGGGCCGTGGTGTGCGGCCCCGCCTCAGCTCTGGTTGAAGAAACCGTCGGAACGGTGCGCGGCCGGCTCGCCGCTGATGACCTGGGTGTCGGCCGGGCTCAGCAGGAACACCCGGGTGGACACCCGCTCGATCGAACCGCGCAGGCCGAAGATCAGCCCGGCCGCGAAGTCGACCACGCGCTTGGCGTCGGACCCCTCCATGGCCGTCAGGTTCACGATGACCGGGACGCCGTCCCGGAACAGTTCGCCGATGGCCCGTGCGTCCCGGAAGCTGTCCGGGGTGACCGTGGCGATGCGGCGGCCCTTCTCCTCGGCCACGTCCGTGGCCACCTTCACCCGCGGGTCCGTGACCCAGGCGTCCTGGGACTGGGACTCGGGGCCCTCGGTGTAGTCGTCGTCGTAGTAACGCTCGTCATCGTTGTCGTCGACGAGGCCGAGCCACGCACTCGCCTTGCGTACCGATCCCATGGACGCCTCCTCTCACAGCGGTCTTTCGTGCTTCCGCATCCCTATGGTCATCCATGATGCGGACGTCGCGCCAAGTGGATGGACGCCGCCCGGGGGGTTTGTGACGGTACTGGTGCACAGCGAATCCGTCGAGAGTCCTTGTGTCCCAAGGGTTGTTTCCCAAACGGATGCTGACTGTGAGTGAAATATGATTCTTCCCGGCGGACGGGTGAGGGAGGGTGCGTACGGGTGAACGCGACGATCGATACGATGCCGCAGCTCAGCGTCGTACGAGACACGGGGGAATGTCGTGTTCGGAATCGTCAGGCCATGTAGGCACCGGCTCGGAGAGAGCCTCACGAGCCAGTGGATGGCGCATTTGTGCGGGTTGTGCCTCGCGCTGCGCAAGGATCACGGACAGTTCGCTCGGATCGTGACGAACTATGACGGGCTGCTCATATCGGTTTTGACGGAGGCTCAGGCCGCCCGTGGTGGCACGGGTGCCGGGCGGCGCAAGGCCGGGCCGTGCCCACTGCGCGGCATGCGCACCGCCTCCGTCGCGCACGGTGAGGGCGCCAGACTCGCGGCGGCCGTCTCCCTGGTGCTGGCCTCGGCCAAGGTGCGCGACCACGTCGCCGACGGGGACGGGATGCTGGCCCGCCGGCCGGTGGCCCTCGCCGCCCGCCGGATCGCCACGGGCTGGGACGCCGCCGGCGCCCGCGGCGGTGGCGCGGTCGGGTTCGACACCGCCGTACTGGTCGACGCCGTGGACCGGCAGGGCGGCATCGAGGCGCTCGCCGGGCCCGGCACGCCCCTGCTCGCGGTCACCGAGCCGACCGAGACCGCGACCGCCGCCGCGTTCGCGCACACCGCGCACCTCGCCGGGCGGCCGGACAACGCCGAGCCGCTCGCCGAGGCCGGGCGCCTCTTCGGCCGGCTCGCCCACCTCCTGGACGCCGTGGAGGACCAGGAGGCTGACGCCGCGTCGGACGCCTGGAACCCGCTCACCGCCACGGGGACCTCGCTCGCGGAGGCCCGGCGGCTGGCGGACGGCGCCGTGCACGGGGTGCGGCTCGCACTGCGCGAGGCCGAGTTCGGGGACGGCCGGCTGGTGCACCGGCTGCTCGTGCACGAGCTGGGGAACTCCGTCGACCGCGCGTTCGGCACCGCCTCCTGTGCTCACGGCAGTCACCCCTACGCACCACCCGGCACCCCGGGCGCTCCGGGCGGCCCCGGTGCGCCGATGCCCCCGGAGCCGCCCCGTCGCGACCGGCGGGGGCTGCTCGCGGGGTGCGCCGTGTGGCTGGGGCTGGCCTGCACGTGCCAGATGTGCTGCGGCACCTACCACGATCCCTGGAGCGGGGAGCGCAAGGAAGGGACCTGCGCCAACTGCGACTGCGGCGGCTGCGGCGACTGCTGCAGTTGCTGCGAGTGCTGCGGCAACTGCGGGGGCGAGGACGGCTGCTGCGACGGCTGCGGCTGCGACTGCAGCTGCTGAGGTGTCCGGCATGCGAGGGTTGCCCGCATAGGGTTGCCCCATGACGACGGACGCATCCGACGAGTGGAAGCGGTGGCACGAGCGGCGTGTCGCGACGGTGTCGGCGCCCTACGGGCCGCTCGCCCTGACCGGCACGTACTGGCTGGAGGACTACCCGGACGGGCAGCTTCCGGACGTCCCCGGGAGCTGGACGGCGGCCGGCGACGCGGTGCTGCTGACGGCCACCGGGGCGAACCGGCTCACCGTGGACGGACGGCCCCTCGACGGCGAGGTACGGCTCACGGCAGACCCGGGACCGGCGAGCGCGGCCCGGGTGGCCTGTGGCGAGCGGCGGATCGTCGTCCTGCTGCGCGAGGGCGCCTGGGGCGTGCGCGACTTCGACCCGGTCGCCGGGACGCGCCGGGCGTTCCGGCATCGCGGCCACGCCCCACGATCCGCGCTGGTCGGTGCCGGGGCGCTTCACGCCGTACGACACCGGGCCGCGCAGCGTGCGGGTGTCCAACGCGGACGGGCGGGAACGCGGGCTCGGTCTCGGCGGTGAGCTGGCCTTCACCCTGGACGGGCGCCGCCGCACGCTCCAGGTGGGCGTCGAGGCGGACGGCTCGCTGTGGGCCGTCTTCGCCGACGCCACCAGTGGGAGCACCAGTTACCGGGTTCCTTGTAGAAGGCCCCGGCGTTCACGC
Organism: Streptomyces marokkonensis; assembly: GCF_039539045.1. Lineage (NCBI taxonomy): Bacteria > Bacillati > Actinomycetota > Actinomycetes > Kitasatosporales > Streptomycetaceae > Streptomyces > Streptomyces marokkonensis. The sequence continues at coordinate 438 of NZ_BAABCQ010000235.1, read as the reverse complement.
CGGGGATGAATGCATCTCAGGACTGCTCTGACGCGCACCTTGGGGCGGTCGTTGCTGCTGCTCGATGTACTGGCGGACGATCGCCAATGGTGCCCCGCCACACGTTGCGGAGAAATACGAGGGCGATCACAGGTGCCCGTGCGTGATGGCGCGGTCGATCCGACCGGTGAACTCTCCTCCAGCCTCCGGCCGGGAGGTGCCCCCAGCCGTATCCGACGAGCGGAGACGCCCTTGAGGCTGTTGACCGGCTTCGAGACGGGGACCACGCACTGTAGTTATGTAGCCTCTTTGTGTGACTGTTGTGTCGTAGGGTCTCGGTCATGCAGCTCCGCTACAACTACCGGGCCTACCCGGACGCCACCCAGCGCCGTGCGCTGGCGAGCGCGTTCGGGTGCGCGCGGGTGGTGTGGAACGACTGCCTGCGTGATCGCAGGGAAG
>NZ_BAABCQ010000234.1:0-9240 GCF_039539045.1 Streptomyces marokkonensis | reverse complement strand
GCCTTTTTCGTCTTTGGCACGGCTCCAGGGTAAGACGCCCGAACCGGATGACGGCACCACCGCCCGGCCCGCCGGCAGTAGCGTTCCGCACATGAGACTCGGTGTCCTCGACGTGGGTTCGAACACGGTGCATCTGCTGGTGGTGGACGCGCACCCGGGCGCGCGCCCGCTTCCCGCCCATTCGCACAAGGCGGAATTGCGCCTCGCCCAGCTCCTCGACAAGGAGGGGGCGATCGGCCCCGACGGCGTCGACCGGCTGGTCGCGGTCGTCCACGACGCGCTCCGGGCCGCCGAGGACAAGGGCGTCGAGGACCTCCTGCCGTTCGCCACCTCCGCCGTGCGCGAGGCGACCAACGCGGACGGCGTCCTCGCCCGCGTGCGCGAGGAGACCGGCGTCGAGCTGACGGTCCTCAGTGGCGCCGAGGAGGCCCGGCTCACCTTCCTGGCCGTCCGCCGCTGGTTCGGCTGGTCCGCGGGGAAGCTGCTGGTCCTCGACATCGGCGGCGGCTCCCTTGAGATCGCGTACGGCATCGACGAGGAACCCGACACCGCCGTGTCGCTGCCGCTCGGCGCGGGCCGGCTGACCGCCGCCCGGCTGCCCGGAGACCCGCCCCACCCGGACGACGTCAGGGCGCTGCGCCGCCACGTCCGCACGGAGATCGCCCGCACGGTCGGCGACTTCAGCCGCTTCGGCGCCCCCGACCACGTGGTCGCCACCTCCAAGACCTTCCGGCAGCTGGCCCGCATCACCGGCGCCGCCCGCTCCGCCGAGGGCCTCTACGTCCAGCGCGAGCTGAAGCGGGCCTCTCTGGAGGCCTGGGTGCCCCGTCTGGCAGCCATGACCAGCGCCGAGCGCGCGGAGCTCCCCGGCGTCTCCGAGGGCCGCGCGGGCCAGCTCCTGGCCGGCGCCCTGGTGGCCGAGGCCGCGATGGACCTCCTCCACGTGGAGAGCCTGGAGATCTGCCCGTGGGCGCTGCGGGAGGGCGTGATCCTGCGCCGGCTGGACCACATGGGCCAGGGATGACGCACCCCGCGAGGGCCGCGGACCGTGACGATGCGCGACTTGGCCGCGTGGTCGCGACAAGCCGCAGCGCCACCCCGTATCCGGCGTGCGGCACGCGCCACGGTGGGCGAACGGTCACCCCGTATCCGGCGTGCGGCACGCGCCACGGTGGGCGAACGGTCACCCGTGCTCGCCGTATGACACGCACCATCGTGGCGAAAGCGCATCCCGTGCTCGCCGTATGGCACGCACCACAACGGCGAAAGGGCACCCCGCACCCACTCAGCCCCACCCCGTAACCTGACCCTCGTGGCAGAACCAAGGGACGTCGTCCGAACCCCGGACGTGAAGGTCGCCCTGTCGACGGCTTCCGTCTACCCGGAGTCGACGGCGACGGCCTTCGAGATCGCCGCACGCCTCGGATACGACGGGGTCGAGGTCATGGTGTGGACCGATCCGGTCAGCCAGGACATCGACGCGCTGCGCAGACTCAGCGACTACCACCGGATGCCGATACTCGCCGTGCACGCGCCCTGCCTGCTCATCACTCAGCGCGTCTGGTCCACCGACCCCTGGGTCAAGCTCCAGCGCGCCCGCGCCGCCGCCGAGAAGCTCGGCGCGTCAGCCGTCGTCGTCCACCCGCCGTTCCGCTGGCAGCGGCAGTACGCCCGGGACTTCGTCAGCGGCATCTGGCGGATGGCGGACGAGACGGACGTGCGGTTCGCCGTCGAGAACATGTACCCCTGGCGCTACCGCGACCGCGAGATGCAGGCGTACGCCCCCGACTGGGACGTGACGAAGGACGACTACCGTCACTTCACGATCGACCTCAGTCACGCCTCCACGTCCCGCACCGACGCTCTCGACATGCTCGACCGTATGAGCGACCGCCTCGGTCACGTCCACCTCGCCGACGGCAAGGGCTCCGCCAAGGACGAGCACCTCGTCCCCGGCCGCGGCGACCAGCCCTGCGCCGAGGTGCTGGAGCACCTCGCGCACACGGGTTTCGACGGCCACGTCGTCATCGAGGTCAACACCCGACGCGCGATGTCCAGCGCAGAGCGTGAGGCTGATCTCGCCGAGGCGCTGGCCTTCACCCGCCTGCACCTGGCGTCGCCGGCGTCTTCGGGCCCCCCGGGCCCGGCGACGAAGGCGCACCGCCGGTGAGCGACACCGCCGGCGGGACCCGTCGCCGCGGCCGTCCCTCGCGCACGGAGTCCGCCGGCACCCGTGACCGCATCCTCTCCGCGGCCCGCGAGGAGTTCTCCGAGCGCGGCTACGAGAAGACGTCCGTGCGGGGCATCGCCAAGGCGGCAGGCGTGGACCCGGCGCTGGTCCACCACTACTTCGGCACCAAGGAGCAGGTTTTCGAGGCGGCCATCGAGGTTGCCTTCGCGCCGGCTCTCGCAGCCCCCGAGACGATCGGCGACGGCCCTCTCGACACGGTCGGCGAGCGCCTGACCCGCTTCTTCTTCGGCCTCTGGGAGAACCCGGCCACCCGAACTCCACTGCTGGCCATCGTCCGTTCCGCGCTGAACAACGAGACCGCCGCCGCCGTCTTCCGCCGCCTGATCGCCGCCCAGCTGCTGCGCCGCATCGCCGCTCAGCTGGACCTGCCGGACGCCGAGCTGCGCGCCGAGCTGGCGGCCGCGCAGCTGGTGGGGTGCGCGGTGCTCCGGTACGTGATCAGGGCGGAGCCGCTGGCGTCGGCGGACCCGGAGCGGATCATCGCCCGCCTGGCACCGGTCGTACAGGGACACCTCACCGGTCCCTGAGGCCCCCGCACCGCGTTGCGCACACGTCCTGCAGGTGTCCCGCACGCGTCCTGGGCGAGACGCACATCCCGCATTACGGACACCCTGTCCCGGCCCCTGGATGACCGGCGTACGCTCGACGACAGTCAATACCCTCCGAAGGAGCGAGCGACGATGCCCGAACTGAGGTCCCGCACAGTCACCCACGGCCGCAACATGGCGGGCGCCCGCGCCCTTATGCGTGCCTCCGGTGTACCCGGCGCGGACATCGGGCGGAAGCCGATCATCGCGGTCGCCAACAGCTTCACGGAGTTCGTGCCGGGCCACACGCACCTCGCCCCGGTCGGCCGGATCGTCAGCGAGGCGGTCGTCGCGGCCGGCGGCATCCCGCGCGAGTTCAACACGATCGCGGTCGACGACGGCATCGCGATGGGCCATGGCGGCATGCTCTACTCCCTCCCGTCCCGCGACCTGATCGCGGACAGCGTGGAGTACATGGTCGAGGCCCACTGCGCCGACGCCCTGATCTGCATCTCCAACTGCGACAAGATCACCCCGGGCATGCTCAACGCGGCGCTCCGCCTGAACATCCCCACGGTCTTCGTCTCCGGCGGCCCGATGGAGTCCGGCCGCGCCACCCTGGTCGACGGCACGGTCCGCACCCTGGACCTGGTCGACGCGATGTCGGAGGCGGTCAACGACAAGATCTCCGACGCGGACATCCTCCGTATCGAGGAGAACGCCTGCCCGACCTGCGGCTCGTGCTCCGGCATGTTCACCGCCAACTCGATGAACTGCCTGACCGAGGCCATCGGCCTCTCCCTCCCCGGAAACGGCTCGGTCCTGGCCACCCACACCGCCCGCAAGGCGCTCTACGAGAACGCCGCGCACACGGTGCTGGACCTGACCCGCCGCTACTACGAGCAGGACGACGACTCGGTCCTGCCCCGCAACATCGCCACGTCCGCGGCCTTCGAGAACGCCATGGCGCTGGACATCGCGATGGGCGGCTCGACCAACACGATCCTGCACCTGCTGGCCGCCGCCCAGGAGGCGGAGGTCCCCTTCGGCCTCACGGAGATGGACGCCCTCTCGCGCCGCGTCCCCTGCCTGGCCAAGGTCGCGCCCAACGTCGCCAAGGACCGCACGTACTACATGGAGGACGTGCACCGCGCCGGCGGCATCCCCGCCCTCCTCGGCGAACTGCACCGCGGGGGCCTGCTCAACGAGGACGTGCACTCCGTCCACAGCCCGTCCCTGGCCGACTGGCTGAAGACCTGGGACGTCCGCGGCGGCTCCCCGTCCCCCGAGGCACTGGAACTGTGGCACGCGGCCCCCGGCTGCGTCCGCTCCGCCGAGGCCTTCTCCCAGTCCGAGCGCTGGGACACCCTGGACGAGGACGCCGAGGGCGGCTGCATCCGCTCCACCGAGCACGCCTACTCCAAGGACGGCGGCCTCGCGGTCCTGCGCGGCAACCTGGCGGTCGACGGCTGCGTCGTGAAGACGGCCGGCGTCGACGAGTCCATCTGGACCTTCGAGGGCCCGGCGGTCGTCTGCGAGTCGCAGGAACAGGCCGTCGAGAAGATCCTCACCCAGCAGGTCGAGGAGGGCGACGTCGTCGTCATCCGCTACGAGGGCCCCAAGGGCGGCCCCGGCATGCAGGAGATGCTCTACCCGACCTCGTACCTGAAGGGCCGCGGCCTCGGCAAGGCCTGCGCCCTGGTCACCGACGGCCGCTTCTCCGGCGGCACCTCGGGCCTGTCCATCGGTCACGCCTCGCCCGAAGCTGCGGCCGGCGGCACCATCGCCCTCGTCGAGGACGGGGACCGGATCCGCATCGACATCCCGAACCGCTCGATCGAGCTGCTGGTCGACGACGCCGAGCTGACCCGCCGCGAGCAGGCACTGAACGGCGTGTACGCCCCGAAGAAGCGCGACCGCAAGGTCTCCGCGGCCCTGAAGGCGTACGCCGCGATGGCGACGAGCGCGGACAAGGGCGCGGTGCGCGACGTCAGCAAGCTGGGCTGACCGCCGGGCCCGTCGGCCCCGCCCGCCCGGCAGGGCACCGGGCGGGGCCACCGGCCGGGATCACCAGCCCGGATGACCGGGCGGGAGCATCAGACGGATTACCGGCCCGGATCACCGGGCGGGCGCATCGGACGGGGCCACCGGGGCCACCAGACGGTGTCACCGGGCCGGATCACCAGGCGGCCGGGTCCCGCCCCGCCACGCCGAACACGGTCCCGTCGGGCGCACCGGCGTAGACGTGTCCGCCGGCGAGCACGGGCGCGGGCAGTGCCGCGGGGACGCGGTCGGAGCCGGCGCCGAGCCGCGGCCGGGTCTGCCCGAGCAGCCCGCCCTCGCGGGCGTGGACGCCGAGCAGTCGCCCGTCGGGTGCGGTGACGTACACGTGCCGTCCGTCGGAGACGGGCACCGAGCCCCGGCTCACGCCCGTCTCCAGGCGCCACTCCTGCTTTCCCGCCGCCATGTCGACGGCCACCAGCGAGCCGCCCGCACCCATGAGGTACACGGTGTCCCCGCGCACACCGGCCTCCGCCTGCACGACCGGCACGGGCAGCTCCACCCGGCGGGTGTCCCCGGTGCCGGGCGTGTACCGGACCACCGCCTGCGCGTCCCGGTAGACGGTCCCGCCCGCGAGGAGATACACGGATCCGTCGGCCACCGCCCCCACGGGCGTCAGCGCCCCCTCGAGCTCCGCGTCCCATCGCACGTCCCCCGTCGCCGGATCCACCGCGGTGACCCGTGTCCCGGTCCCGTCCGCCGACGGACTCGCCGCGTACGCCGCAGGTTCCGCCGCATCCCCCGGATCCCCGGTGACCGACGCGAAGTACGGCACGGCCTGCCCGGGGATCCGGCGGAACCACTTGGCCTCGCCCGTGGCGCTGTCCACGCCGGTGACCGTGCCGTCGGAACGAGTGAGCAGGAGCATGTCGCCGACCGCCCGCAGTCCGTCGTACTCGGGCATGTCCTCCTGCCACACCGGCTCTCCCGTGGCGGGGTCCAACGCCTCCAGGTCCCCGATCCGGTCGAGGGAGGGCTGGACGAGGCCGCCCGACACGACCGGCGGTTCGCTCCGGGTCGCCCCCGCGACGTCGTGCCGCCACAGGGTGCCGCCGTCGGCCGGATCGACGGCGAAGACCAGACCCGGCCGCGCGCACAGCAGTCTCTCCGCCCCGTACGAGCACTGCGGCATGCCTGAGCCGCCCGCAGAGGCGGGCACCGCCTCCCATTCGCCGAAGCCGCCCGGCGCGTTCTGTGCGGCGGCGGTCTTCCGCGTCTGCTCCGTGCCGCCGAACACCTGGACCGAGGCCAGCCCGCCGGCCACGACGAGACAGAGCGCCCCGGCCACCAGAACCGTCCGCCGACCCAGGCGCCGCGCGGGTCGCTCCCGGGGCGCGTCGGCCCGGGCCCGGGGCTCGCCCGCCTCGGCCCCCGGCGTGACCTGCGCCTCGGCCCCCGGTGTGACCTGAGCCTCGGCCCCCGGCGTGACCTGAGCCCGCGTCCGCGACGCCGGTACGAACACCTGCGTGTCGTACGCCGCCGCCGCCGACCGCAGCTCCCGCATCAGCTCGTCCGGCGTGGGCCGGTCGCCGGGTTCCTTGGCCAGACACCGCAGCACCAGCGGCGCGAGTGTCTCCGGGACGCCGGTCAGGTCGGGCTCGTCGTGTACGACCTGGTAGGCGACGACGTAGGGGCTGTCGGAGTCGAAGGGCCCGCGTCCGGTCGCCGCGTGCACGATGAGCGACCCGAGCGCGAAGACGTCGGCCGCGGGTCCCACCTCCCGGGGCCGCCGGAACTGCTCGGGCGCCATGAACGGCGGCGTACCGATCAACTTCCCGGTTTCCGTGCGCAGCTCGCTGTCCTTCGGCCGGGAAATGCCGAAGTCGATGACCTTCGGCCCGTCCTCGGCCAGCAGTACGTTGCTCGGTTTCAGGTCACGGTGCACGACCCCGACCCGGTGGATGTCGCGCAGCGCCTCCGCGAGCCCGGCCATCAGCCGGCGCAACTGGTCCGGGTCCATGGGCCCGTTCCGCTTCACCTGCTCGGAGAGCGTCGGGCCGGGGATGTACAGGGTGGCCATCCAAGGACGCCCGGCATTCGGATCGGCGTCGACGACGGGCGCCGTGAAGGCCCCGCTCACCCGCCGCGCGGCGGCCACCTCCTGCCGGAACCGCCCTCTGAACTCGGGGTCCATGGCATAACGGGCGTGCACGACCTTCACCGCGACCCGCATCCCGGAGGTGCCCCGGGCCAGATGTACGACGCCCATGCCACCCGAGCCCAGACAGGACTCCAGACGGTAGTGACCGGCGTACTCCGGAAGTTCCGCTTCCGCGTCCGCTCCGGCGTTCCGCTGCGGCGCCATGGAACCACCCCCGTGCTGTTCGTTCCCGCGCGCGACGTTTCGGAGCCTAGTCGATGGGTCGTACCGGACCGAGGCGGCTTGCTAGCCTCCAAGTGCGAGTCGCGAACTGGTGTTTCGTGGCTGGTTTCATGCGTGTTCCACGGAAATCAACGCGACCCCACGGCACTCGTGGGGCGCGACGGGGGAGGTCTTCCATGTCTGCCGACCAGATCACGGACGTCGAGGGCGGGGACGGGACGGCGACCGCGGCTGCCGCCGCGGAGACGACTGCGGAAGTCACTGCGGCTGCCACCTACCCGGTCGCTCCGGGCTACCGGGTGAACGTCCGGAGCGGCCCCGGCACCGACTACTCCGTCGTCCGGGCCCTGCCCGAGGGCACCAGCGTCCGGATCTACTGCCAGATGTCCGGCACCCGGGAGTCGGGGCCGTACGGCACCTCGAACATCTGGGACAACATCGGCAGTGGTCAGTACGTCTCCGACGCGTTCATCCGCACCGGCAGCGACGGGTACGTGGCCCCCCGCTGCTAGCACGCGACGCCCCATCTCCCATCCCACCCGGAGCCCACGACACCCCCGGCGCCATAATCGACCCGTGAGCGCAGAGAACGGTACGAACGGCATCCCGGACACCCCCGCGGGCTCCACGCCCCCCGCCGGCCCCCGCCCCGAACCCATCCGGTTCTACGGCACGACCTGGGTGAATCACGACAACGGCTACGCCGCCCGCCGGGCCGGCCTGTCCGTCGGCTCCCTCGCCGCGGCGGCCGCCGCCTGCTTCGTGCTCCGCATCGCCTACCAGGGCCTCCAGATCGCCGACATCGGCAGCTTCGTCTCGCTGCTGATGATCGTGATGTTCGCGATCTGCAGCGCCCTGGCCTTCCGCCACACCTGGTCGGCCTTCACCAGCCGACCCGACCCGGATCGTCAGGCCTCCCTCCGCGGCCTGCTGGCCATCGGCTTCGTCGGCTCGCTCCTCGCCTACTTCTTCCGCACCTTCGCCGAAGCGCCGGGCGAGAAGCTCCACCGTGCCGAGTACGACAAGGCCCGCGAGGACTACGAGAAGCGCACCACCCGCCGCTCGGGCAACCCGTCGAAGAAGCGCCGCCGCTAGGAGCTGTCCGAGGTCCCCGCCGACCGCCCCTCCTTCCCCAAAACCGGCTGCGCGCCAGAACCACCCGGCCACCATGGCCGTATGACGACACCCGTGCCCTCCGGGCCCACCCGGCCCGCCGCCCACGCCGCCCGAGCCCTCTCCTTCAACGCCGCCGCGGCCCAGTACGCCGCCAACCGGCCCTCCTACCCGCCCGCCCTCTTCGACACGATCGAGGAGCTGACCGGCCGCCCCCTGGCAGGCTCCCGCGTCGTGGACGTCGGCGCCGGTACGGGCATCGCCACCGCACGCCTGCACGCGCGCGGCGCCGACGTGATCGCCGTCGAACCCGGCGCCGGCATGGCCGCCGAGTTCCGCCGCACACTCCCCGGCGTGTCGATAGTGCGGGGCGACGGAAACGCCCTTCCCCTCGGCGGCCACTGCGCCGACCTCCTCACCTACGCCCAGGCCTGGCATTGGACCGACCCCGCCCTGGCAGTCCCGGAGGCGCTGCGCGTGCTGCGCCCGGGCGGCGCGCTGGCACTGTGGTGGAACACCAGCGCTCTCGACGTGCCGTGGATCGCGGCGGCCGCCGAGCGCGCCGACCGGCACTTCGGGCTGGACATCTCCGCCGAACAGCAGAACATCGACGCCCGCGTCGCCGACCCCGCCGGCCGCCTCGGCTTCACCCACCGCGACGTCCGCTGGAGCCGCCGCGTCCCACTCGCCACCCACCTGGCCAACCTCGGCAGTCACTCGGTCTTCCTGACCGACACGGAGGAACGCCGCGCGGCCTTTCTGGCCGAGGAGCGCGGCCACCTACTGACCCTCTTCCCGGACGGAATCGTCGAGGAGACGTACGACGCCCGCCTCCTGCTCGCGACGACCCCGCCGACCTCTGGCCCTTCGACGACCCATAGGGCCCCTGGGCCCGAGACGGCTTGACGCGACCCACACCCGGGAGGAGTATTCATCACATGATGAATTACCTCTCCCCGCCCCCC
>NZ_BAABCQ010000233.1:0-9343 GCF_039539045.1 Streptomyces marokkonensis | reverse complement strand
GATCCCGAAGAACCCCGGATCGAAGTCGGCCACACCGTCGAGGAAGCCACCCTCCGCCGTGCAGGAGGTCCCGACCGTATCCGGGCCCGGGTCCGGTTCGTACAGCGACTCGAGGTCCCAGCCCCGGTCCGCCGGGAAGGGTGCGATGACGTCCGCGCCCGCCACGACCAGCCGCCACAGGTCCTCCGGCGACCGCACGCCGCCCGGGAAGCGACAGCCCATGCCGATGATCGCGACCGGTTCCCGGCCCTTGCCCTCGTGCTCCTTGAGCCGTTCCTGCGCTTCCTCAAGGTCCGCCGTCACCCGCTTGAGGTAGGACAGCAACTTCTCTTCAACTGACACAGGTGCTCCCCCAATTTCGCGCGCGGCGATCAACGCTTGCCGAACTTCTGGTCGATGTAGTCGAAGACCTCGTCCACCCCGACGGAGTCCAGGTCGGCCGCGGCGGAGGTGTCCTGCGCAGCTCCGTTCCGGTCTCCGACGGTGGCGAGCAGTGTCCGTAGCCGGGTCTCGATACCCACGTAGACCGAATCCTCCAACTGGGTCGCCGCCAGGGCTGTTTCGAGGCGTTCGAGTTCCGTGAGCACGGACGGTCCAGCTTCCCCTCCGCCCGTGCGAGCGATCGCGGGGGTGGTCGCGGAAGCATTCGCGGAGGCGGTCTCCGCGATGTCCTCCAGACCTTCTTCGAGCCGGCCGACGAGGTGTTCGGCCAGAGCCTGCGGGGTCGGGTAGTCGAAGAGCAGCGTCGCCGGCAGGGCGAGCCCGGTCACCACACCCAGCCGGTTCCGCAGCTCCACCGCCGTCAGGGAGTCCAGCCCCAGCTCGCTCAACGGGCGTTCCGCGAGCACCGTTTCGGTACCGCTGTGCCTGAGTACCACCGCCGCATCGCCCCGGACGAGATCGAGGATCTCCCGCTCGCGCTCCGCCCGGGTCAGGCCCGCCAGCCGCGCGCGCAGCGGTGAACCGTCCGCGCCCACGTTCGTGCCCGATGCCGCAGCCGTCTCCATGGCCCGACGCGCCTCGGGGACGCCAGCCAGAAGTCGGCTCGGCCGCAACGACGTGAAGGCCGGCACAAAGCGCTCCCACTCCACGTCCGCCACCACGACATGGGTGTCGTCCTCGACCAGCGCCCGCTCCATCGCCACCAGCGCCAGCGTCGGATCCATCACGGGCATCCCGCGCCGTGCCAGCGCAGCCTCACCGCCCTCGTCGGACGCCACCATCCCGCCGCCGCCCCAGGCGCCCCAGCTGACCGCCGTGGCCCGCAGGCCCCGGGCGCGCCGCGCGGACGCCAGCCCGTCCGCGTACGCGTTGGCGGCGGCGTAGGCGGCCTGGCCGCCGCTGCCCCAGACTCCCGCACCGGACGTGAACAGCACGAACGCGTCCAGATCCCGTTCGCCGAACGCCTCGTCCAGGCATGCGGCACCCACCGCCTTCGCGCGCACCACGTCCCTGAACTCCTCGGCGTCCATCTCACCGAGAGGGGTCACCTGACCGATGCCCGCGGTGTGGATGACGGAGCGGACCGGCGTGCCGGCGTCCTTCAGCCCTTCAACCAGCCCGGCCAGCGCTTCCCGATCGCTCACGTCACACGCGGCGACCTCCACCGCCGCGCCCAAAGCCTCCAGCTCGGCCACCAACTCCACCGCACCCGGAGCCTCCGGACCACGACGACTCGTCAGCACCAGCCGCTCAGCACCATTACCGGCCGCCCAACGAGCCACATGCGCACCCAACGCACCTGTACCGCCCGTAATCAGGACCGTGCCACGCGGCGACCAATCACCGGATGCAGTACGGCTGTTACCAGGGGCGTGCACCAGGCGGCGCCCGTACACACCCGAAGCACGCACCGCGAGCTGGTCCTCACCCGCAGAACCGGCGCCCGTGCCTGCCAGCGCGGTACAGACACGGGTCACCGCCCGCTCGTCCAACATCTCGGGCAGATCGATCAAACCGCCCCAGCGGCCAGGCTGCTCCAGCGCGACCACCCGCCCCAGACCCCACACCTGCGCCTGCACCGCATCCACCGCACCGTCAGAGCGGCCCACCGACACCGCGCCCCGCGTCAAACACCACAACGGCACCGACAACTCCGCATCGCCCACCGCCTGCACCAACGACAACGTGCCCGAAGCCGGGTCATCCTGCCCCAGGGCCAGCAACGACACCACACCAGCGAACCCGGAGGCCTCCTCAGCAAGCCGCGCGGCCAGCGCCTCACGGCTCACCTCACCACCTTCCACCAGCCACTCCACAACCTCCGCACCACGCGCACGCATCCCCGCAACCACCGGGTGATCCACGCACGCCGACGGCGTCACCATCAACCAGGCCCCCTCCAGTCCCGCGCGCTCGGCACCGCCCGGAACCGGCTGCCACGTCACCCCGTAGCGCCACGAGTCCACGGTCGACAAGTCGCTCGACCTGCGCCGCCAGGAGGAGAGCACCGGGAGCAGTTCACCGAGAGCGTCGAGTTGTCCCACTCCGGCGTCCGGGCCCAGCGTCTTGGTGAGGGCCTCCACGTCCCCGTGCTCGACCGCCGCCCAGAACCGCTTCTCCGGTTCGGAGACCGCGGCGTCGGCGGTCGGCGGAACGGACTCGGTGGCCTCCGGCCAGAACCGGTCCCGCCGGAACGCGTAGGTCGGCAGGTCCAGATCGACGTCGGCCGCGTACCGGGACCAGTTCACCTCGACGCCGTTCACGTACGCCGCGGAGAGCGCGGTCCGCAGCTGGTCCGGCTCGTCCGTGTCGCGGCGCAGCGTACCGGTCACAAAGGCGTCGCCGTACTTCTGTTCCAGAGTTGCCCGTACCCCGAGGGTCAGCACCGGGTGTGGGCTGACCTCGATGAACCGGGTGTGGCCCTGGGCGCCGAGGAGTTCCACTGCGGTGTCGAGGCGGACCGGCAGACGCAGGTTGTCCACCCAGTACGCCGCGTCCATCCCCGCGCCTGAGCACCAGTCCCCGGTGACCGTGGAGCAGAGCGCGATGTCGCCCTCGGTCGGGCAGATGTCGGCGAGGACCTCCAGCAGCCGTTCGCGCAGGGCCTCGACGCCCGCGCTGTGCGAGGCGTAGTCCACCGCGATGGTCCTGGCCCGGATGCCGTTCTCCTCCCAGACCAGGGCCAGCTCGGCGAGGCCGGCGGTCGGCCCGGAGACCACCACCGCCTGCGGGCCGTTGACCGCCGCGATGCCCACGCCCACGCCTGCGCCCGCGGCGTCGGCATCGGCCAGGATCCGGCCGACCTCGTCGGCCGTGGCCGCCACCGACACCATGCCGCCGAGGCCCGAGAGCTCCTCGGCGATCGCGCGGCTGCGCAGGGCGACGATCTTCGCCGCGTCCTTCAATGTGAGCACGCCCGCCACGCACGCGGCGGCGATCTCGCCCTGTGAGTGACCGACGACGGCGTCCGGCACGACTCCGTACGAGCGCCAGACCTCGGCCAGCGACACCATTACCGCCCAGAGCACGGGCTGCACGATGTCGGCGCGCTCCGACCAGTGGGTGAAGTCGTCCCGGCGCAGCACGTCGGTGACCGACCAGGCCGTCCACACGCCCAGGGCCTCGTCGCACTCGGCGAGGCGCGCGGCGAACACGGGGTCGTCCGCGAGCAGGCCGCGTGCCATGCCCGCCCACTGGGTGCCCTGGCCGGGGAACATCCACACCACGCGCCCGACACCCGCCGAGCCCGAGACCACGCCCGCGTCCTGTGCCGCGAGCACGTCGGTGGAGGCCAGTTGCGCCAGGGCGTGCTGGAGTGCGGGCCGGTCCTCGCCCCACATCACCGCGCGGTGCTCGAACCGTGTCCGCGCCAGCAGGGCCGCAGCCACCGTGGACACCGGCGTCCCGGGACGCCCGGCCAGCCAGTCGGTGAGCCGGGCCGCCTGGCGAGCCACCGCATCGGGTGTGCGGCCGGACAGCACCCACGGCACCGCGCCGGTGAGACCGGGCGCCTCCTCGGTCCTGGCGGGTGCCTGCCCGACGGCAGCGGGCGATTCTCCGATTACGGCGGGCGTCTGCCCGACCGCAGCGGGCGCCTGCTCGATCACGGCGTGCGCGTTGGTGCCCGATACGCCGAACGCGGAGATGCCCGCGCGGCGGGGACGCCCAGCCGTCGGCCATGCCCGCTGTTCGGTGAGCAGTTCCACCGCGCCCGCCGACCAGTCCACTTCGTGGGTCGGCTCGCCCACATGCAGGGTCTGCGGCAGCACACCCTCCCGCATCGCCATGACCATCTTGATCACCCCGGCGACGCCCGCCGCCGCCTGGGTGTGGCCGATGTTGGACTTCACCGAGCCCAGCAGCAGGGGCTGCTCGGCCGGACGGTCCTGACCGTACGTCGCGATCAGCGCCTGGGCCTCTATGGGGTCACCCAGACGGGTGCCCGTGCCGTGCGCCTCCACCGCGTCGATGTCCGCGGTCGTCAGGCCGGCGTTCGCCAGCGCCTGGCGTATGACGCGCTGCTGGGAGGGACCGTTCGGCGCGGTCAGACCGTTGGACGCACCGTCCTGGTTCACGGCGCTGCCGCGTACGACCGCGAGGACGCGGTGGCCGTTGGCCTCGGCATCCGAGAGCCGCTCCACCAGAAGCATGCCCACGCCCTCGCCCCAGCCGGTACCGTCCGCGCCCTCCGCGAACGCCTTGCAGCGGCCGTCCACGGACAGGCCGCGCTGTCGGCTGAACTCGGCGAACAGGTCGGGCGTCGCCATCACCGTGACGCCACCGGCGAGCGCCAGGTCGCACTCCCCGGTGCGCAGCGCCTGCGCCGCCATGTGCAGGGCGACCAGCGACGACGAGCACGCCGTGTCCACCGTCACCGCCGGGCCTTCGAGGCCCAGTGCGTAGGCGACGCGGCCGGACACCACGCTCGCCGCGTTGCCGGTGGCCGCGTATCCCTCGACGTCGGCCCGTGTCCGGGTCAGGAGGGCGGGATAGTCCTGGCCGTTGGTGCCGACGAACACTCCGGCGCGGCTTCCCCGCACCGTCTCGACGTCGATGCCGGCCCGTTCGAACGTCTCCCAGGAGGTCTCCAGGAGCAGCCGCTGCTGCGGGTCCATCGCCAGCGCCTCACGCGGGCTGATCCCGAAGAACGCCGCGTCGAACTCCGCGGCCCCTTCGAGGAACGCGCCTTCCCGGACGTACGACTTCCCTGCACGGTCCGGGTCCGCGTCGTAGAGCGACTCGACGTCCCAGCCCCGGTCGGTGGGGAAGTCCGTGACGGCGTCGCGGCCTTCGACGAGCAGCTGCCAGAGGTCCTCCGGCGAACGTACGCCGCCCGGGAATCGGCAGCTCATCGCCACGATCGCCACCGGCTCGTCCGCCGCGTCCGCGCCCGCGGGCACCGCACCCGCGTCATTCGCCGCCGCGGCCCCCGCACCGCCGAACAGCTCCTCGCCCAAGTGCGCCGCCAACGCCCGCACACTCGGGTGGTCGAAGGCCAACGTGGACGGCAGCACCAGCCCCGTCACCGCGCCCAACCGGTTCCGCAGCTCCACCGCGGTCAGCGAGTCGAACCCGGCATCGCCCAGCGACCGCTCGTCCCCCACCGCCTCCACACCGCGATGCCCCAGCGCACCCGCCACCTCGGCCCGCACCAGCTCCACCAGCGCTCGTTCGCGCTCGGTCTCGGACAGGCCTGCCAGCCGCACACGCAGCGGCGATCCATCCGCCGCGCCCGCACCGGACGCCTCCGCCGCTTCCATCGCGGCCTCGACGGCTCGGCGCGCCTCGGGGACTCCCTCCAACAGACGGCTGGGGCGCAGTGCCGCCAGTCCCGACGCGCAGCATTCCCAGTCCACGTCGGCCACGCCGACGACCGCGTCGTCGCCGGCGACCGCATCGCTCAGCGCCACCAGCGCGAGGTGGGGTTGCATCGCGCCGAGTCCGGTGCGCCGCATCCGCTCGACGACCACCAGGTCGGCGGCCATTCCGGCGCCGTCCCAGGCACCCCAGGCGACCGAGGTCGCGGGCAGGCCCAGGCTCCGCCGGTGCTCGGCCAACGCGTCCACGTACGCGTTGGCCGCACCGTAGTTCGCCTGTCCCGCGCCGCCCAGCGTCGCCGCGAACGAGGAGAACAGCACGAACAGCGACAGGTCCAGCTCCGCCGTCAGTTCGTGCAGGAACCGTGCCGCGTCGGCCTTGGGGGCCCACACCGAGGCGAACCGCTCGGGCGAGAGCCCGTCCAGCAGGCCGTCGTCGACGACGCCCGCCAGGTGCACCACTCCCTTCAGCGGGCACTCTTCCGGCACTCCCGCCACCACGGCTGCCAGGGCCCGGCGGTCGGTCACGTCGCACGCCACCGCCTCGGCGGTCACGCCCAGACCCGCCAGCTCCGCCACCAGCTCGGCGACGCCTTCGGCCGCCGGGCCGCGGCGGCCCGCCAGCAGCACTCGCTCGAAGCCTTGTGCAGCGCACCACCGCGCCACGTGCCCGCCCAAGGCGCCTGTGCCGCCCGTCACCAGCACCGTGCCGCCGGTCGCGCGTGCCGGCTCGCCGGTCGCGCCGCGCCCGCGGCCGACGCGCGCGAGGCGGCGCCCGAACACACCGGACGGCCGCACTGCCGTCTGGTCCTCACCGTGGCCCGCGCCACCCGACAGCACCGCGGCAAGCCGCTCACCGGCCCGGGTGTCGAGGACGGCGGGCAGGTCGACAAGGCCACCCCAGCGTTCCGGCAGCTCCCATCCCACCGATCGGCCCAGACCCCACACGGCTGCCTGCGCCGGGTCGACCGCGCCGTCCGCGCGTCCCACCGACACCGCGCCCCGCGTCACACACCACAGGGGCGCCGACAGACCGGCGTCGCCCAGCGCCTGCACCAGGCAGACGGTCGACACCGGTGCGCCGTCCCCGGCGGTCAGCGGCAGCAGCGACACCACGCCCGCCGGAGCCTCGCCCGCGTCCAGCGCGGCGCCGATCCGACCCGCGAGGTCCGCTCGCTCCCACTCGCTCTCGTCCAGCGCCAGGCGCACCACGGTCGCACCCGCGCGGCCGAGCACGTCCGCGCACCACCCGGCCGGGTCCGCGTCGAATGTACGGTTCAGGGCGTTCGGGGAGCTCGAGCCTTCCGGAGCGTACGTTCCGCTGGACACGATCAGCCAGCGACCGCCCAGCACCGCACCGGCTGCGGGCTCACCCAGCGACTTCCATGTCGCCCGGTAGCGCCAGGAGTCCACGAGTGTGCGTTCGGCCTCGCCGCGCCGCCACGAAGACAGTACGGGGAGCACGTCGACCAGACGCTCCTCTCCCGACACACCCAGCGACGCACCCAGCCCCTCAAGATCGCCCCGCTCCACCGCGGCCCAGAAGAGCCGCTCGGATTCAGGCCGGTCCTCGGCCGCACCGGCACCCGCGCCGAAGCCGACGGCCGATCCCGTGCCCGCGTCGAACACCACGCCCTCCGGCCAGAACCGCTCGCGTTGGAACGCGTACGTCGGCAGGTCCACCACCGCACCCGCCCCCGACAGCCCCACCGACCAGTCGACCGGCACGCCGCGTACGTGCAGTTCGGCGAGGGAGGCGAGCAGACTCTCCGGCTCCTCACGGTTCTCGCGAAGCACGGGTACGAAGGTGAGCTCATCGCCCCCCTCGGAGCCGGGCGTGACGCAGTCCTGGGCCATCGCGGACAGCACAGCGACCGGGCCGAGCTCCAGGAACGCGGTCACGCCCGCGGTCTCCAGGGTGCGGATGCCGTCCAGGAACCGCACCGCCTCGCGGACATGACGGACCCAGTACTCCGCCGAACACACCTCTTCGTCGGTGACCTGTCCGCCCGTGACGTTCGAGATCATCTTGATACGGGGAGCGGCGAAGGTCAGGCCCTCGGCCATGGCGCGGAAGTCGTCGAGCATCGCGTCCATGTGCGGCGAGTGGAAGGCGTGGCTCACACGCAGCCGCTTGGTCTTGCGGCCCTCGCCCTCGAAGTGCGCGGCAATCTCAAGAACCGCCTCCTCGTCACCCGAGACCACGGTGGCGGACGGCCCGTTGTGGGCGGCGATGGATACGCCGTCGGCCAGGAGCGGCAGGATCTCGTCCTCCGCCGCCTGGAGCGAGATCATCGCGCCACCCGCCGGGAGCGCCTGCATCAGACGACCCCGCGCCGCCACCAGAGCGGCAGCGTCCTCCAGCGACAGCACCCCGGCCACGTACGCGGCCGACAACTCACCGATCGAGTGACCCAGCAGATGGTCCGGCTTCACACCCCACGAGGTCACCAGCTCGAACAGGGCGACTTCCAGAGCGAACAGCCCCGCCTGCGTGAACTGTGTCTCATCCAGCAGCTCATCCGCACCGTCAACCTCACCGAAGACCACCGTACGCAGCGGCCGGTCCAGGTGCCGGTCCAGCTCGGCGCAGACCACGTCGAACGCCTCGCTGAAGGCGGGATACGCCTCGTACAGCTCCCGGCCCATGTCGACCCGCTGCGCGCCCTGGCCCGAGAACAGGAAAGCGAGTTTCCCACCGGCCGCCGTGCCCGATGCCGTGCCTATGACCGTGCCCGCCTCTGAGTCCCTCACTGAGGCGAACTCGGCGAGTCGCGAGAGGAGTTCCTTGTCGTCCGAGCCGATGACCACCGCGCGATGGTCGAACAGTGCACGGGTGGCCAGCAGGGACCGTGACACATCCGGGGCGGACACCGGCTCGCCGGCGTCGGAGGTCAGGAAGGTGTGCAGCCGCGCGGCCTGGGCGCGGAGCGCCGCGGGCGACTTGGCCGACACCGTCCACGGCACCAGGGTGCCCTGCGGCGCGGGCGAGGGAGCGGGGCGGGTTTCCGTGTCCGCCTGCTCAAGCACCACATGCGCGTTCGTGCCGCTGACACCGAACGCGGAGATTCCGGCGCGCCGCGGATGTCCGGTGGCGGGCCACTCCCGATCCGCCGTGAGCAGCTCCACCGCTCCTGTCGACCAGTCCACTGCGCGGGTCGGCTCGTCCACGTGCAGGGTGCGCGGCAGCACGCCCTCCCGCATCGCCATCACCATCTTGATCACACCCGCGACACCCGCCGCGGCGGCGGTGTGCCCGATGTTCGACTTCACCGAGCCCAGCCACACCGGGTGGTCGTCGGAGCGCCCCTGACCGTACGTCGCGAGGAGCGCCTGGGCCTCGATGGGGTCGCCCAGCGTCGTACCCGTACCGTGCGCCTCCACCACGTCGACCTCCGTGGCCGACAGGCCCGCACTCGCCAACGCGTCACGGATCACCCGCTGTTGAGCAGGTCCGTTCGGCGCGGTCAGGCCGTTCGACGCGCCGTCCTGGTTCACCGCGCTGCCGCGCACGACGGCGAGGACCCGGTGGCCCTTGGCGCGGGCGTCCGAGAGACGCTCCAGCACCAGCACACCCACACCCT
>NZ_BAABCQ010000232.1:0-9390 GCF_039539045.1 Streptomyces marokkonensis | reverse complement strand
CCCAGGTCCCGGGTCGGGACAAAGCGGGACCTCGCCCGGTGGAGACCGGCCCCGTACGGATCATGCCGTGCGTGCGGGACCGTCCAGGGGGTATCCTGCCCGGCTTCGCCGCCGCCGATCGGCCCACGAGGTCCGAATGCGGCGGCCCCCGCCGGGTATCTGCTGCTGTGGAGCCGGTCCGGCCCGTGGCGACCGCCCGGCCCCGCAGCGGTCACCGACGCGGGAGGGAAGGACAACGTGCCGATGGAGAGCATCTGGTCGTACACGGCGGGCAGCGGGTACGTGGCGGGACGGGACCTGACGGGCTGCACCGTCGTCGCGAGCGACGGCACCATCGGTCACGTGGACCGGCAGGCCGAGCACTTCGGCATGCGGCACCTGGTCGTCGACACCGGCGTGTGGGTCTTCGGCCGGAGCGTGCTCGTGCCCGTCGGCATGGTCAGGGGCGTCGACCCCGAGGCCCGTACGGTCACGGTGGGCTGCACCAGGGCGCAGGTCAAGGACGCGCCCCGGTTCCGGACCGACAGCGAGACGATGGACCGGGAGTACCTGGCGTCCGTCGGCGACTACTACCACCGGCTGCCGCCGCGGGAGACCTCCGCGGACTGACCCGGCGCCGAATACAGCACGGCGAACACCAGGGACACCACTGACATGGAACCGACCGACCGGATCAGCACGGCCTCGTCCGGCACCGCGCCCCCCGACGGGCCGCGGCCCGGCGTATCGGCACCGGGCGCCGTGACCGGCGCGGCGACGGCACGTGCGTACGCGGAGTCGGTGGCGCGCGCGCAACGGGGCTCGGGCCGCGGGGTGCGGGACGAGGACGTCGTCGACCTGCTGATCGTGGTCTCGGAGCTGGTCACCAACGCGATCCGGCACGGCGACGGACTGGCCGGTTTCGAGGTCCGGCCCACCGGCGAGGGCGTGTGGATCGCCGTCCACGACAACAACGGGCTGGCGCCCCGGGCCGCGTGCGCGTTCCCCACCAGGCACCACGGGAGCGGCTACGGATGGCCGCTCGTCGCCCGCCTGGCCCGTGACATCGACGTCGACCGGCATCCGGGAGGAGGAAAGACGATCAGCGTACTGGTGCCCCTGCGTGACGCGGATGCCCCGTGACCCGGAGCGGACTCCCGTGTCCCCGGCAGTCACCGGTCCCCGGGCGGCCCCCGGTGGTCACCAGGGCAGGAAGACGTGAATGTCCTTGCCCCGCTCGCCGGTGACGACGCTCACCTGGTCGGACAGGGTGTGGATCAGATGCCAGCCGATACCGCCGCCGCCGCTGCTCGGATGGAAGGGGCGCGGCGCGGGCTCGGTCGTACTGGAGTCGTGCATCACCACGTGCACACCGTCGAAGGTACGGCGCAGCCGCAGCTGGAAGGGACCCGGGGCGTACTGCACCGCGTTCGCCGCCAGCTCCGTGACGACGAGGAGTATGTCGTCCCAGTGCTCGGGCTGCGAGGGTGGTGACGCACGGGCCAGGTCGTAGAGGAATTCCTCCGCGACCAGGCGTGCACCGGTCACATTGTGCAGCTCCCCGGTGAAGCTGGCGGTGCGGTTCGTGATCTCCTCGGAAGCCAGTGTCCTGTCCCAACGCGACTCGGCTGCCATTTCGCCTTCCCGGCCCGGAATCCGCCGGGCGTTGTCCCTTTTCGCTTTCCCTTCGTCTGTAGTTCCCGTGCCGGGCGAGCCTACGCGCCTTGGTATGCCGGGCCGGGGTGCGGTGGCCAGGGGTGACAGCCCCGTGACCCGCGGCGGACTCCCCCGAATACGTGGTGGTCCGTGGTCGGCTCGCCGGTCACCGGAGGAACACGTTGTCAGAGTCCTCCCAGCCGGCCGGCTCCTGGGGCGGCGGCTGCGGCCGGCGGTGCGAACGGGCCTCGTACATCGCGTCGATCTCGAAGGCGTAGGTCCGGACGATCTCGTCCCGCCGGAGTTTCATCGACGGTGTGAGCAGTCCGCCCGCCACGTCGAACGGAGTGGGCAGGACGCGGAAGACCCGGATGGACTCCGAGCGCGACACGGCGCTGTTGGCCGCGGCGACGGCCCGCGCCACCTCCTCCCGCAGGGCGTTCTCCTCCCGTGCCTCCCGGGCCGGGGCGTCACCCGTCAGGGCCAGCCCCGCCCGCCAGTGCGTCAGGAACTCCGGGTCGAGCGTGAGGAGGGCGCCGACGCAGGGCCGGTTGTCGCCCACGACCACCGCCTGGTGGACGAGCGGGTGCATGCGCAGCCGCTGCTCCAGGGCGGCCGGGGCCACGCTCTTGCCGCCGCTGGTGATGATGATTTCCTTCTTGCGACCCGTGATCGCCAGATAGTTCTCGTCGTCCAGATGCCCGAGGTCCCCGGTGGCCAGCCAGCCGCCGCGCAGCACCTCACGGGTGGCGGCCTCGTCACCGAGGTACCCCTGGAACAGTGACGGGCCGCGCACCAGGATCTCCCCGTCGTCGGCCACCCGTACCTCCATGCCGGGCAGCGGCCGGCCGACGGTGCCGGACTTCTCCCGGCCCAGCGGCTGCATCGTCAGCCCGCCGCTGGTCTCCGTCAGACCGTAGCCGTCGTGGACGTAGACGCCGATGCCCTCGTAGAAGAGGGACAGCTCGCGGCTGAGCGGCGAACCGCCCGACGTCCCGCGGCGCACCCGGCCGCCCAGCGCGCTCCGCAGCCGGCGGTACACCGTCCGCTCGTACAGGGCGTGCTGGAGGCGGAGGTCGAAACCGGGGCCCGGCCCCCTGCCCAGCCGTTGGCGTTCCAGCGCGGCCGCGAAGTCCCGCGCGGTGCCGGCGGCCCGCTCGAACAGCGCCCCGCGGCCCGCCTGCTGCGCGGTGCGCAGGAAATTCTTGTAGAGCTTCTCCAGGACCGAGGGGACGGCGTAGAAGTACGTCGGGCGAAAGGAGCGCAGGGCCGAGGCCAGCGCCTCCTCGGTCATCGCGGGCTCGTGTCCCATGAGCAGCCCGCCCCGGACGCACAGGCTCTGGATCATCAGCCCGTACACGTGGGAGAAGGGCAGGAACGCGAGGACGGCGCCCTGCTCTCCCGGGGGCGCCACCGTGTGGCCCCAGCCCTCGAGAAGCGTGTCGCACGGGCCGGCCAGACCGCGGTGGCTCAGCGCGCAGCCCAGGGCGCGGCCGGACGTGCCCGAGGTGTAGGCGACGACCGCCGTGGAGTCCGGCAGCACGATGCGGCGCATGGAGTCGACCGTGGCGAACGGGAGGAACTCGCCACGCGCCACGAGCGAGTCCACCGCGCCCGCGTCCAGCTGCCACACATGGCGCAGCGTCGGCAGCGACGCGCACACCGAGCCGACGGTCATCACGCTCTGCTCGTCCTCGACCACCACGGCCACGCAGCCCGCGTCCCGCAGGATCCACTCGACCTGGTCGCGCGAGGAGGTCGGATAGATCGGCACGACCTCGGCCCCCACCGCCCACAGCGCGTAGCTGAAGACCGTCCACTCGTACCGGGTGCGGGCCAGGATCGCCACCCGGTCCCCCGCCGAGATCCCGCACGCGATCAGCCCCTTGGCGAGGTCGACCACCTCGTCGCGGAACTCCACGGCCGTCACCTCCTGCCAGACGGCGGAGTCCGGGCCCCGGCGGCGGGCGAGCATCGGCAGCGTCGGCCTTCGGACGGCCGTCTCGAAGAGACTGTCGGCGAGGCCCCCGGTCAGGGGCGGGACGGGCCGGGGAGCGAGAGCGAGGTCGCGCATGCGCTGGCTCCTGACGTGTACGGACGGTGGACCCACGGACGAGCAGCGGCGAGCACCGTCGTCGGCTGTGCTCGGAATCTAGCCGAGCGGCAGGCGGCGGGGGGCCGGGACGACAGAAGTGTTCCCGCCTGGTGATCTCGGCGGATCGGGGGACCCGTACGGCATGAGCTACACGAACCCCGACCCGGAACCCGAACGCACCACCGGACTGGAGCAGGGAGGCGGTGTGCCACCCGGCGAGACCCCGCCGGCGGAGAGCAGCATGTCCGAGGCCGGCCCGTGGGAGGGGAACAATCCGCCCAAGGGCTGGGCCAAGGCGCCCCTGGCCGTGATACTCGCCCTCGTGGCGCTCGTCGCGGCGGGCTTCCTGGGCTACGCCCTGGTCCTGATCCTCTGACGGGCCCCGGGACGCGGTGAGCCCGCGGGGTGTCTCAGGCCGCCTGAGTACGGCGTACGCACTCGGTGACGACGTCCCGCAGGCTGCCGGTGCGCTCCAGCAGCTCGCGCTGCACCCGGGCGCCGTTGCCGTGCCGCAGCAGCTCCGCGGCGCCGTCCCGTACCCGGTCGAGGTCGCCGTCCGCGGCCAGCGCCTCCCCGACGTGGTCCAGCAGGGCCCGTACGACCGTCTCGGCGGGCATTCGCCGCATCGTCGCGGGATGCAGCAGTTCCTCCGTCAGCCCCGACCTGGCGGCCCGCCAGGCCGCCAGGCGGAGCAGGCTGACGCTGTGCCCGGCCGGCTCTCCGCCCTCCCGCCACTCCCGCGCGGCCGTGTCGACCAGCGCGCGGGCGAGGGCGGCGACGACCACGGCCGTCCCGGCGTCCAGGCAGACGTCCGCGACCCGGAACTCGACCGTCGGATAGCGCCGGGACAGCCGGACGTCGAAGTAGATCATCCCGTCGTCGAGGATCGTGCCGGTGGCGAGCATGTCCGCGACCCGGCGGTGATAGGTCTCCGCCGAACCGAACAGCTCCGTCGGACCGGCCGACGGCCAGCGCTGCCAGACCCGGCTGCGGTAGCTGCTGTACGCCGAGTCCCGGCCCTGCCAGAAGGGCGAGTTCGCGCTCAGCGCGGCCAGCACCGGCAGCCACGGCCGCACCCGGTCGATCACCGCGACGCCCTCCTCGTCGGACTCCACGGAGACGTGCACGTGGCAGCCGAGGACGAGCTGTTCGTGGACCACCACGCCGTACTGGTCGGACATCCACTGGTAGCGGTGGTTCACGCCGACCGACGGGCTGACCGGCAGCGGTGACGTGGCGAGCGCGGCCACGGCGCAGCCGATCCCCCCGGCGTGCCGGCCGGCCTGCTCACGGCAGCGGACGATCTCCGCGTGCAGTCGCTCCATGTCCGCCTGCGGACGCGTCGCGAACTCGAGCATCTGCTCGTGCAGTTCCTTCTCGAACACGTCCTGCTCGGCATCGTCCAGCGAGGCCCGGGCGAGCACGGCGGAGGACAGGGCCCGCGGCTCGCCGGTCTCGGGGTCGACCAGGAGGAGCTCCTCCTCCACTCCGACGGTGCGCACGTGATGCCGCCTTTCTGCGGGCCCGGCCGCGGCGACGACGAGGGGGTGTCGTTTGGATCAGGGCGGCTCCAGGAAGCGGCGCCTTGCAGCCGGACCCCGCGACCCCGGCAAGATCCAAACGACACCCTGGGTCCGCTCGGTCCTGGGACCACCGAGGACGAGGCTCCCCGGTCCGTCCCAGGTCCACCGACTGCCCCGGGAGGGCGGCCGGACACATGATCGCGCCGCCGTGCCTCACGGGGCGTACGGCACCAGCCACACCGTGGCCAGGGGCGGGAGCGTGATCCGGATGCTCCCGTCCTCCGGCTTGACCGGGTCGGGGCAGGTCACGCCGGAGCCGCCGTACTCCTCGGCGTCGGTGTTGAGCACCTCCTGCCAGGCGGTGACGTCGTCGCCGACCGCGAGCCGGTACTCGTGCCGGACGACCGGGGAGAAGTTCGACACCGCCAGCAGGGGAGCGCCGCCGTCCGTGTCGAACCGCAGGAACGCGAAGACGTTGTCCTCGGCCGCGTCCACGGCGACCCAGCGGAAACCGCCCGGATCGGTGTCGCGCCGCCACAGGGCCGGGGTGCGCCCGTAGCGGGTGTTGAGGTCGCGCACCAGATCCTGGATGCCGCGGTGGTCGGCCGCCGAGTGGTACCCCTCGTCGAGCAGCCACCACTCGGGGCCCTGCTTCTCCGACCACTCCGCGCCCTGCGCGAACTCCTGCCCCATGAACAGCAGCTGCTTGCCCGGGTGCGCCCACATGAAGCCGAGATAGGCGCGCACGTTCGCCCGCCGCTGCCACCAGTCGCCCGGCATCTTCGACACCAGCGCCTGCTTGCCGTGTACCACCTCGTCGTGCGAGATGGGCAGGACGTAGTTCTCGCTGTACGCGTACACCATCGAGAACGTCATCTCGTGGTGGTGGTACCTGCGGTGCACCGGCTCGTGGGCGGCGTACTCCAGCGAGTCGTGCATCCAGCCCATGTTCCACTTCAGGCCGAAGCCGAGCCCGCCGGTGTCGGTGGGCCGGGTCACCCCGCCCCACGCGGTCGACTCCTCGGCGATCGTCACCACGCCGGGGCAGCGCCGGTAGACGGTCGCGTTCATCTCCTGGAGGAACGCCATGGCCGCCAGGTCTTCCCGGCCGCCGTACTGGTTGGGCTCCCACTGGCCGGAGTCGCGCGAGTAGTCCAGGTAGAGCATCGAGGCGACCGCGTCGACGCGCAGCCCGTCGATGTGGAACTCCTCGCACCAGTACACGGCGTTCGCCACCAGGAAGTTGCGCACCTCGGTCCGCGCGAAGTCGAAGGTGTACGTCCCCCAGTCGGGGTGCTCCGCGCGCCGGGAGTCCCCGGGTTCGTACAGTGGGTCCCCGTCGAAGCGGGCCAGCGCCCAGTCGTCCTTCGGGAAGTGCGCAGGCACCCAGTCCATGATCACGCCGATCCCCGCCCGGTGCAGGGCGTCGACGAGGTACCGGAAGTCGTCGGGCGAGCCGAGGCGCGCGGTCGGCGCGTAGAAGCCGGTGACCTGGTAGCCCCAGGACGGGCCGTAGGGATGCTCGGCGACCGGCATCAGTTCCACGTGGGTGAAGCCCAGGTCCTTCACGTACGCGGGCAGTTCCTCGGCCAGCCGGCGGTAGGTCAGGCCCGGCCGCCAGGACGGCAGGTGGACCTCGTACACGGAGAACGGCGCCTCGTGCACGGGGGTGTCGGCGCGGATCCGCATCCACTCCGCGTCGCCCCACTCGTACCGCGAGGCCGTCACCACGGACGCCGTGTTCGGCGGTTCCTCGGCGGCGCGGGCCATTGGGTCGGCCTTGAGGACGCGGTGCCCGTACCGCGAGTGGACCTCGAACTTGTACCGGGTGCCCTCCCCGACGCCCGGCAGGAACAGTTCCCACACCCCGGACGAACCCAGCGAGCGCATGGGGAACGCCGTGCCGTCCCAGTGGGTGAAGTCGGTCGCGACCCGCACCCCCTGGGCGTTCGGCGCCCACACCGTGAACCGGGTGCCGGTGACACCCGCGTGGGTCATCGGCTCCGCGCCGAGGGCCCGCCAGAGCTGCTCGTGCCGGCCCTCGGCGATCAGGTGCAGGTCGAGGCCGCCGAGGGCGGGCAGGAAGCGGTACGGGTCGTGCGTCTCGTGCTCGCCGCCCTCGTAGGTCACCACGAGGGTGTACGCGGGGATCTCCGTCAGTGGCAGGACGCCGGAGAAGAGGCCGTCCTCCTCCGACACGAGGCCGTGGCGCTCGCCGTCGACGACCACGCTCACCCCGCGGGCGAAGGGGCGCAGTGCCCGGAAGGCGATGCCGCCGGGCACCGGGTGGGCACCGAGCAGGGCGTGCGGGTCGTGGTGGGCGCCCGCCAGGAGGCGCCCCCGGTCGGTGGGGTCGAGGGGCGGGGCGGTTCCGCACGCACCGGGTGTGGGCGGGACGGGACCGGACGGCTCGGGGAGCGAGGTGTCGCGGAGGGCCACGGGTCAGTCTCCTCTCACGGCGAGTCGTTCGATCGCCGCCATGGGTACGGGAAGCCAGTCGGGGCGGTGCCGGGCCTCGTACAGCACCTCATACACGGCGCGGTCCGTCTCGTAGGCGCGCAGCAGGCCGTGCTTCTTACGGGGGTCCCACCCGGCGCGGGCGGCGTAGCCCGCGCAGAACGCCTCCCGGCAGCGCCGCGCCCACTCGGGGCGCCACGGGCGGCGCTGCCGGGCGGCGTAGTCGAAGGAGCGCAGCATGCCCGCGATGTCCCGCACGGGGGAGTGGGCGCTGCGCCGTTCGGACAGCGGGCGGGACGGCTCGCCCTCGAAGTCGATGACGAACCAGTCCCGGCCGGCCCGCAGCACCTGTCCCAGGTGCAGGTCACCGTGGATGCGCTGGGCGGGCGGTCCCGAGTCGCAGGTGGTCAGCGCCGCGAAGGCCGCCCGCAGTCCGGGCACGAAGGGCTGCAGTGCCGGTACGCAGTGCGCGGCGGCGGTCAGCCGCTCGGTCATCGCCGCCGCGGTCCGGCCGTTCTCCCCGGGTGGACCCGCCGGGAATGCGGAGGCCAGCGCGAGGTGCACGTCGGCCATCGCCTGGCCCAGCTCGTGGGCCTGGACGGTGAAGTCGTCCCCGGCGGCCAGCGCGGTCAGGGACAGCGTCCAGCCGTCGGAGGCGTCGTGCAGGAACGGCTGGAGCACGCCGAGCGTCGCCTGGTACGGATGGGTCGTGCGCATCCACGCCACCGGCGCGGGAACCCGGCCGCAGCCCTGCCGGGCCAGCGCGTCCGGCACCTCCAGGTCGGGATTGACGCCGGGCTGGATGCGCCGGAAGAGCTTCAGGATGAACTCGTCGCCGTAGATCAGCGACGAGTTGGACTGCTCGGCGTCCAGCAGCCGCGGTACGAGTCCGCCGGGCACCGGCCGCGCGGGGTCGGACTCGAAGCGCAACGGTCCCGCCCTGCCGGGACGCCTGAGCCGTTCCAGGAGCAGCTGGGCCGTCCGGGGGTCGTGCAGCGCGTCGTGGACCGTCCGGCCGGCCAGCGGGCCGTCCTGCACCTGCCCGATGAGTGCCCGGCCCAGACGCGGCGACGGCTGCTCGCGTACGCCGAGCAGCAGTTGGTAGCAGTCGCCGGCCGGGGGAGCGCCGCCCGGCGCGGGCACGGAGCCGTGACCGGTGTGTACGAGGAGGTGCAGACAGCCCGGGAAGAGCTCGGTCATCGACAGCAGACCGAGCTCTTCCACGGGCCGGTCCTTGCCCGCGAACCAGCGCTGGCGCGGCAGCCACTCCCGCAGCAGCCCGTCGAGCGAGGCCATGGGCTCGGCGAGATGCCCGCGTCTGGGGCGCAGGGGTGCGGTCTTCGGCATGGTGACGCGTCCTTTCCTCGGCCCACGCTCACACGCGGCGGCCGATGCGGGATGCGACTCGGGTGAGCCGGAACCAGTAGAAGCCGTGGCCCCCGAGGGTCAGCAGGTACGGCAGCTCGCCGATGGCGGGGAAGCGGACTCCGCCGAACAGCTCCACCGGATGCCGTCCGGCGAACTCGCGCAGGTCGAGTTCGGTGGGCTGGGCGAACCGCGCGAAGTTGTTCACGCACAGCACCAGATCGTCCTCATACTCGCGGAGGAAGGCGAGCACCGCCGGATTGGAGGAGGGCAGTTCGGTGTAGGTGCCGAGGCCGAAGGCGGGGTTCTGCTTGC
>NZ_BAABCQ010000231.1:0-9406 GCF_039539045.1 Streptomyces marokkonensis | reverse complement strand
CCCGCGGCGACAGGAAGAACATTACATGACTGCCGCCGTCATGTGAAATCCGTTAGCCACACCCCTTGTGACCTGCGGAAACAAGCTCCGAAGCCCTCGCAGGGGCCGCGACGACACCGAAGCCCCGGCCGAGTGGGCCGGGGCTTCGGTGATCGGTGCGGAGGCGGAGGGATTTGAACCCTCGATGGGCTTTAAGACCCAAACCGCATTAGCAGTGCGGCGCCATAGACCGGACTAGGCGACGCCTCCAGACAACATCACCTCTCGCATGCGAGCGCGAGTGGCGCGTGCCGATGATGACACAGTCGAGCGCGCTGTCACCAATCGACGCCTACGGTACTAGGCGGGCGGGCCACAGGGCAAAGCCTTACGGCCCGGTCGCGCAACGTCCGGCGGGCCGACGCGTTAGTCCGGTCATGTTCCAGGTATCCCGTCTCCCCGCCGCCGCCCGTCTCCTCGGCGCCGCCGCCCTGTCCGTCGTCACCCTGGCATCCCTGGCCACCGCGCACCCGGCCTCGGCCGCCGGCGGCGAGGCTCGGGGCGCCGATCACCTGACGATCACCGTCCGGGACGCCGGAGCGGGCGCGGACGGCACGTACGAGCTGTACTGCCACCCCAACGGCGGCAGCCACCCCGACCCGGACGGCGCGTGCGCCGTCGCCGAGCGCGACACGCGGTGGGGGAAGGACACCTTCGCTCCCGTCCCGGAGGGCAGCGTCTGCACCATGCAGTACGGCGGTCCCGCCACCGCGCACGTCACCGGCACATGGGCCGGACGCCCCGTCGACACGACGTACGACCGCCGCGACGGCTGCGGGATCTCCCGCTGGGACCGCATGGTGCCGCTGCTGCCCGATGTGGGGACGCCGGGAGCGCCGTAGCCCGGGCGCGGTCCGTGGCCGGGACGCGATCCGGTCCGTGGCCGGGACGCGGTCCGTGAACCGGGACGGTCGTGGCTGCCGGACGGTCGTGGCCGGTCCCGTCTGGCGCCGGGAGGCGGCGCACGGTCGCCCGGTCACACGTTCTACGTCACTTTCTCGTGCGACCTCCGTCGCATCCCACACCGCCCGCCGGGCCCCAACCCTTAGACTCCCTCGCGTGACACGCTGTAGGCCGATTGGCAAGATGGCCCAAGCGGTCGGCAAGTGCGGTAACAGGAGGGAAGCGTCTCGTGAGCAGCAGGCCATCCCGAGGCGCTGCTCGCCTCGCAGCCATACTGGACGCCCTGCCGGACGCGTTGGTACTGGTCAACGCCAACGGCACCGTCGTCAACGCGAACACCATCGCGCTGGAGGCCTTCGAGGCTCCGGGCACCGCGCTGGTCGGGCGGGGGCTGCTGGATCTGCTGCCGCAGTTCGACTCGCGGCTCATCCCCGGGTCCATGCGGCGGCCCGACCACATTGATCCGCGGGCGCGCACCAAGCCGA
This sequence comes from Streptomyces marokkonensis, assembly GCF_039539045.1. Taxonomy (NCBI): domain Bacteria; kingdom Bacillati; phylum Actinomycetota; class Actinomycetes; order Kitasatosporales; family Streptomycetaceae; genus Streptomyces; species Streptomyces marokkonensis. Next base: position 7,979 of record NZ_BAABCQ010000231.1, on the reverse strand, counting down.
CGCGGATGGTCGCGCGGCGCACCGACGGGAGCGAGTTCCCGGTCGAAGTCACCAGCGCCAACCTGGAGACCGGCCAGCAGGCCTACGACAACTACGGCTCAACCGGCGACGAACTGCTGATGCTCGTCGTCCGCGACCTCTCCGGCACCGTCGACACCGAGGCCGAGCTGGCGCGTTCGCAGCGGCAGACCGAGATGATCCTGCGGGCCGCCTCCGAGGGTGTCGTGGGGACCGACACGGACGGACGGATCGTCCTCGTCAATCCGGCCGCCGCCCAGATACTGGGTTACCGGGCCAGTGACCTCGGCGGACGCGAGCTGCACACGCTCGTCCTGCACTCGCGGGCCGACGGCTCACCCTTCCCGTACGACGAGTCCCCGCTCGCCGACACCCTGCGCTCGGGCCGCAAGCACCGGGTGCGCGGACAGGTGGTGTTCGCCAAGAGCGGCGACCAGCTGCCGGTCGACCTGACGACCGCGCCCGTCCGCGACGGCGACCAGCTCGTCGGCGCCGTGATGACCTTCACCGACCGGCGCCCCTACGACGCGCTGGTCAAGGAGCACGAGGACGCCGAGCAGCGGCACGCAGAGGAGCTGGAGCGACTCGCCGAGGAGCATGCCTCCGAGCTGGCCGCACTGCGCCGGCAGCACGTGAGCGAGCTGGAGGAGCTGCGCGAGGAGCACGCGGAGGAGACCGCCGCCGACGCCGACCGCTACGCCGCGCTCGGGGAGCGGGAGAAGGACCGTTACGAGGCGATCGCCGCCCGGCACGAGCAGCTGCTCACCCTCCTGGAGGGCTCCCTGCGCGGACCCCTGGACGAGCTGCGCCAGGAGCTCGCCGCGCTGGCGTCGGACGACGCCGGGCAGCTGTGGCCCGAGGCCAACCAGGTCCTGCACCACCTGTCGGCCGGCTACTCGCGCATCACCACGCTCATCGACAACGTCCTCGGCTACCAGCGCCTCGACATCGGCAACGAGACGGTCGCCCGTACGAAGGTGATGCTCGACGCCGTCGTCACCGCCGGTGTCGACGGGGCCGTGGAACTGATCGGGCCGGGGCGCGTGCAGTTCGCCGTGCACGCGCCGCCCATCGAGGCCGAGGTCGATCCCCGGCTGCTGGCCACCGCGCTCGCCCATCTCGTCGCGGACGTGGCGGGTGTCGACGCCACCGGCAACTCGCCCGTGTCGGCGACGGGCGGCTACCTGGACAACACCGTCGTGGTCGCGGCGGCGCAGCGCGGCGCGGTCGTGCGCATCGAGGTGCGCGGGCCGTACGCCGGCGGAGACCCGGTGCACGAGCCGATCGTGCGCGGGATCGTGCGGGCCCACGGTGGCGTCCTGCAGACGCACGAGGTGCCGGGTATGAGCGGCAGCGCGTACGTGCTGGAGGTTCCGATCGGTGGTGGGGCGGGAGCCGTCGCGGCCCCGGCCCCGACCCGAGCACAGGCGGACGTACCGGTACAGGCGCAGCCGCAGGCCGCCGAGCTCGAGGGTGCGGCAGGGGCCGCGGGAGCCCCGGGGACGGGCAGCGCTCTGGCTGTTCCGGAGCCGGCTCCTGGTGGCGGACGGCGGCGCGCCCGGCGGGCGTCCGTGGACGCGTTCCTGGAGAGCGAGGTCGCGGGCGCGGCCGGCGAGGGAACCGACGGGACCGTCGCCGGTACCGCGGGCGGGGACGCCGCACCGACCGGGCGACGCAGGCGGCGTGCGGCCCAGGTCCAGGAGCAGGCCACCCAGGAACAGACACAGACCGCACAAGTACAGGCGCAGGCCACCCAGGACCAGGCGCAGGCCGCCCAGGACCAGGGCGCTCAGGACCAGGTTCAGGCCTCGGCCCCGCTTCCGGTTCCCGCGCAGGCGGCGCCGGGCGAGGGATCCGGTGGCACGGGGCGTCGGCGCGGGCGGCCCGCGGAGGCCACCGGAGGCACCGGTGCCTCCGACGAGGGCCTGCCCCAGGGAACGTCCGCCGGGGTGTCCGAGGGCGCCGTCGTCATGGCCGGCGAGCACGGCGGAGGGGCCGCGGCCTCCAACACCGGTCTTGGCGGGACCGTACCGCCACAGGGTGTGCCCGGGCCCGGCGGTCGACGCGCGCTACAGGACGGTGGCGAGCAACAGGCACTGCCTCCGGCGCTGCCCGCGCAGGCCGGCGAGGCGGACCCGGCCGACGCGTCACAGCCGACCGGGCGCCGGCGCCGCGCCCTGGCCTCCGCGAACGAGCGTGCGGCCGCGCAGGAGGCCGCTCCGCGTCAGGTGTTCGCCCTGCCGCCCGCCGACACGCACCAGCCGTCCGACGAAGCAGCGCAGCCGCACGGTGAGCCGCACGTGGCGGCGTACGGCGCGGCGGGCGGTGAGCCGCACGGTGCGACGAATGCCCGGGGAGCAACGGACACGTACGTGCCGGCCGGGGCCGTAGCGCCTGCGGCGACGCCCACCGGGCAGGTCCAGGTGCCCGGCCCGGCCGTCTCCGGTGACGCCCTGCTCGACGAGGGCCGGCACGACGCCGTACCGCAGGACCAGGCCGACGACCACACCCCGCCGCAGCCGCACCCCGCCGAGGCACCCACGGGACGGCGCCGCCGCGCCGGAGTGGCCCGGCAGACCGAAGGAGCGGTGCCGCTGCCGGTGCAGGGTGGCCCTGCACAAGGAGCCCCCGCCCAGGGTGGCCCCGTCCCCGCGCCGAACTCCGCGGGCCAGGGCCACGCACCCGCCCAGGCCGCACCGGCTTCCGCGCCGAGCCCCGGCCCCGCGGCGGCCGCCCATGCCGAGTCGCCCCTGCTCGCCGAGGCGGCCACCGACGGCGCGCAGCACGCCGGGGCCGGTCGGCCCGCCCCGCAGCCGTGGCCCGCCGCGGCCTCGGACGCTCCGGGGACCGGCACCCCCGTACCGCCGGACGGCGACCCCGCCGACCCCGCGCCGACGGCCGCACCCGGCACCGCCGGGCCCACGCCCCCCGCGCCCTTGGCTCCGGCGCCCGGGCAGGGCCTCCCCGCCAACACGCCGAGCCGGGGCACCCCGCTGCCGCCCGAGAACGCTCCGGCCCCCCGCGCGGCGCAGCCCCTGCCCGCCGAGGCGTCCGCGCCCGTCGACCCGAACTCGCCCCAGGGGCACGCGATCAGCGTGCGGACGCTGGGCCAGGGCATGCCGTTCAACCGGCAGGCGGTCCAGGTGCAGCGGCCGTCGGCCCCTCCCGCCTCTCACCAGCCGTCGGCCACACCCGCCCCGCACCAGCCGGGCGGCTCGGGCCGGCGCCGCAAGCTGGGTACGCCGCCCGACCCGGCCGCCACGGGATCGGAGCAGTCGGCCCGTCCGCATCCGCCGACCGACCGGTCGCCCACCGCCCCCCCGCAGTCGAAGAAGCAGCCGCAGGCCCAGCCTCACACCCAGGGGCAGGGACATCCGCAGGGACAGGGACAGGGACAGGGACAGGCGCACGGGCAGGGACAGGCACACGGGCAGGAGCGGCCGTCTCTGGCCGGTAATCAGCCCCGGCGCGCGCCGGTCACCGAGGGCGCCGGACGGTCGTACGCCATAGGGGCACCCGACAAGAACGCCGCCGAGGGTCCCGAGCCGCTCGACGGACCCGGCGGGGCCGTGGAGGTGGCGGATCCGCCGCGTCCGCAGCCGATGGACGACGAGCTGCCGCCGGAGCCGTTGGACAACCCGCGTCGGCTGCTGGTGTGGCCCGCGCCGGACGTCTCCACGCAGCAGGCACTCAGTGACCGCGGCTACCGGCCGGTGATCGTGCACTCGCGCGAGGAGGTCGACGCGCAGATCGCGGCGTTCCCCGCGGCGCTGTTCGTGGATCCGCTGACCGGGCCGATCACCCGTACGGCGCTCCAGTCGCTGCGGCAGGCGGCGGTGGCGGCCGAGGTGCCGGTGCTGGTCACGGCCGGGCTCGGGCAGGCCTCGCGCGACGCCGCTTACGGCGCCGACCCCGCCGTACTGCTGAAGGCGCTCGCGCCCCGGGACAGCGAGCAGCACCCGCCGCGTGTGCTGCTGATCGAGGAGCACGCGGAGATCGCGCTCGCGCTGACCGCGACGCTGGAGCGGCGCGGAATGCAGGTGGCACGGGCGGCCGGCGACGCCGACGCGGTGACGCTGGCGGGGCAGTTCCGGCCGAACCTGGTCGTGATGGACCTGATGCGGGTGCAGCGGGGACAGGCCGGGTACACCGGAATCGTCGACTGGCTACGCGCGAACGGACAGCTCAACCGCACCCCGCTCGTCGTCTACACCGCGGCTGTCGACCAGGCCGACCTGCCGCGGCTGGCCTCGGGCGAGACGGTGCTGTTCCTGGCGGAGCGTTCCACCAGTGGCGAGGTACAGTCCCGGATCGTCGAGCTGCTCTCGCGGATCGGGACCAACTGACGCCCGGAGCAGGCCGCCCGTCAGTACGCGCGTGTACGCCGGGTGGGAGAAGCCGGGTCCTGGCTTCTCCCACCCGGCGTACACGCGCGGGTCGTCGGTCAGAGCCGGGTGACGTCCAGGCCACCGTCGGCGTACTGCCTGCGCAGCACCTTCTTGTCGAACTTGCCGACGCTCGTCTTCGGCACCGCCTCGATGATCGTCCAGCGCTCCGGAAGCTGCCACTTGGCGATCTTGCCGTCCTCGGCGAGGAAGGCGCGCAGCGCCTCGAAGCCGACGCTCGCGCCCTCCTTGAGGACGACGGTGGCCAGCGGACGCTCGCCCCACTTGTCGTCGGGGACGGCGACGACGGCGGCCTCGGCGACGTCCGGGTGGGACATCAGGGCGTTCTCCAGCTCGACGGAGGAGATCCACTCGCCACCGGACTTGATGACGTCCTTGGCCCGGTCGGTGAGTGTGAGGAAACCGTCGGGGGAGATGGTGCCGACGTCGCCGGTCTTCAGCCAGCCGTCCTCGCTGAACTTGTCGCCGGGGCGCAGCGGCTCGGCGCCGGGGCCGTTGTAGTAGGCGCCGGCGATCCAGTTGCCGCGGACCTCCAGCTCGCCGGCGGACTCTCCGTCCCAGGGGAGCCGCTCGCCGCCGGGGCCGGTGAGCCGGGCCTCTACGCCGGCCGGGAAGCGGCCCTGGGTGAGGCGGTACGCGAACTCCTCCGGCGTGCCGACCGCATGCGCCGGCGGACGGGCGATGGTGCCGAGCGGAGAGGTCTCCGTCATGCCCCAGGCGTGGCAGACCCGCATGCCCAGTTCGTCGAACGACTCCATCAGGGAGGGTGGGCAGGCGGAGCCGCCGATGGTGACCTGGGTGAGGGTCGAGACGTCCCGGGGCCGGGCGGTCAGCTCGGCGAGCAGGCCCTGCCAAATGGTGGGGACGGCGGCGGCGTGCGTCGGCTTCTCGCTCTCGATCATCTCGGCGAGTGGGGCAGGCTGGAGGAAGCGGTCCGGCATCAGCATGTTGACGCCGGTCATGAAGGTGGCGTGCGGCAGTCCCCAGGCGTTCACGTGAAACTGCGGGACGACCACCAGCGAGGTGTCCTCGTCGGTCAGTCCCATCGACTGGGCCATGTTGACCTGCATGGAGTGCAGGTAGATGGAGCGGTGGCTGTAGACCACGCCCTTGGGGTCGCCGGTGGTGCCGGAGGTGTAGCACATGGCGGCGGCGGCCCGCTCGTCCAGCTCGGGCCAGTCGTACGTGGCCGGCTTCCCTGCGATCAGTTCCTCGTACTCGTGCACCTGGACGGACGCCCCGGCCAGCAGGGACCGGTCGCCCGGGCCGGTGACGACGACGTGCTCGACCGTCTTCAGGTGCGGCAGCAGCGGGGCCAGCAGCGGGAGCAGCGAGCCGTTGGTGATCACGACGCGGTCGGCCGCGTGGTTCACGATCCAGGCCAGTTGCTCCGGCGGGAGGCGGAGATTGAGGGTGTGGAGGATCGCGCCCATGGAGGGGATCGCGAAGTAGGCCTCGACGTGCTCGGCGTTGTTCCAGGCGAGCGTCGCGACCCGCTCGTCGCCCTGGACCCCGAGGTCCTCGCGCAGGGCGTGCGCCAGTTGTGCGGCGCGGGCGCCGATGTCGGCGAAGGAGCGGCGGTGCGGCTCGTCCTCACCGGTCCAGGTGGTCACCTGGGAGCTGCCGTGGATCGTCGACCCGTGGGTCAGGATCCTCGATATCAGCAGCGGTACGTCCTGCATCGTGCTCAGCACGGTGTCCTCCCGGGGCGACATTGCCTACGCGGCGGTAAGGGTTGCGCTGATTCTGCGCACATACCGCGCGGTATGTCACTACTCCCGGATGATCGATCAGTGCGGGTTGTCCGAGAGATGGCCCGGCGAGGTCGTCCGCCGACGGTCCACAGACCGGCTCACTATCGAACAAACCCCAGCTCAGAGTCCTCACGGAGCTTGCCGAGCGCCCGGGACACCGCCGACTTGACCGTGCCCACGGAAACTCCGAGCACTTCGGCCGTCCGGGCCTCGCTGAGGTCCTCGTAGTACCTGAGGACGACCATCGCCCGCTGCCTGGCGGGCAGCTTCATGATCGCCCGCCACATCGCGTCGCGCAGGGCCTGCCGCTCCGCGGGGTCGTCGCCGGCGGGCACGGACTCCGGCTCCGGCAGCTCGTCGCAGGCGAACTCGTCCACCTTGCGCTTGCGCCACTGCGACGTCCGGGTGTTCAGCAGCGCCCGGCGCACGTAGCCGTCCAGCGCGCGATGGTCCTCGATGCGCTCCCAGGCCACGTACGTCTTGGCGAGCGCGGTCTGCAGCAGGTCCTCCGCGTCGCTCGGGTTGGCGGTCAGCGACCGGGCGGTACGCAGCAGCACCGGCTGGCGGGCCCTCACGTACGACGAGAACGACGGGTACGGGAAGGTCTGCGCCCTCGCCGCGGCCATGGCTGGGACCTTGGCTCCGGCCATGGCCGGGGCCTTGGCTGTAGCGGCGTTCGAAGCGCTGGTGCAGACGGGTGCGGTCATGACTCAACGCTACGAGCGAGGAGGCGTGCGGCGGATCGGCCGCAGGTCCCGAAGCCGAGTCCGCCTCAGGTTGTAGGGGTGGTGTTGGCTGCACCTCCTGTAGGTGGACGAGGGGAGGAGGGGTACTGCGGGTCCCTGCGGGTTCACCCCTGCGGGTTCGCCCCGACAGGGCCTCGCCACGGAGCCCCCAGGAGGCCTCGCCAGGATTCTCCCGGCGCCTCACGGGGAACCTCCCGTGTCCTTCTCACCGAAACCCTCCCCCCGGGGGCTCGCAGGGACTTCCCGGGCCTCACCGGACCCCTTCCCGGGGCCTCTCGCAGGGGCCCTGCCGGGGCCTCGCAGTGGCCCGGTCGCACGCGAAAACGCCTGGGCGGCGATACCGAAGTACCGCCGCCCAGACGCCTTGCGACCCCATCAAGCACACCCGCACAGAGACTGAGTGGCCGGCGCGGGAGCGTGCCCGCGCCGGTCCCTCAGCTCACCACCACAGCGGGGAGAAGCTGACGGCCACGTTCTCGTTGCCCTGGTTGATCGCCGTGAACGCGGAGCCGTCGACCTGTGCGGTGTTGCTCTGGTTCGAGGCCCCCGAGCCGACCGCCTGCTGCTGCGTGGTGGCCGAGTTGCCGAGGTTGTCCCCGCCGACGCCACTTCCGAGGATGCCCGCGTAGGCCTCGGAGGCGGTCGCGTTCGATCCGTCGTCCGCGAAGGCGCCGTTGTCCGCCGTCGCCACGCCGCTGAAGAGGGCGGCGGCGAGCGGAAGGGCGGCGACAGCGGCGACGACGCGGGCGGTACGGATGCTTGCCATGTTGTTCCTCCAGAACCAGGGCGCACCGGCTTGCTGCCGACAACGCGAGAAGTACGTGAAGCAGAGCTGAGTGGAACTGTGGAGCTGAGGAGCTGAGGAGCTGAGTACGGCTGAGTAGCGCTGAAATAGAGCTGTTGCCAAGGCAGTTGGCCGACCGCCTCGACGCTGTGCACGACGTCGCGTGATCAGAGTTGCCCACCGAATCCCCGGCGAACCACCCTGGAAGCCCTGATTCGCCCTCAAGCGTGAGGACAAGTCGATAAACCCCTTCGCGCCACTTCTGTCCCAG
>NZ_BAABCQ010000230.1:0-9515 GCF_039539045.1 Streptomyces marokkonensis | reverse complement strand
CGATGGCGCCGCGCACCAGGTCGTCCCACATGAACCAGAAACGGTCCTGGCCGGGAGTGCCGAACAGGTACAGGATCAGGTCCTGGTCGAGCGTGATACGTCCGAAGTCCATGGCGACCGTGGTGGTCGTCTTGTCCCCGGCGTGTGTGAGGTCGTCGATCCCCGCGCTGGCAGAGGTCATCACGGCCTCGGTGCGCAGCGGGTTGATCTCGGAGACGGCGCCCACGAACGTGGTCTTGCCGACGCCGAAGCCGCCGGCCACCACGATCTTCGCGGAGGTGGTCGCCCGGCCTCCGTCAGAGCTTTCGAAGTCCACTGAGCACCCTTTCGAGCAGTGTCACGTCAGGCGCACCGCCGTTGTTCTCATCCCCGCCAGGCTGGTGAATCGCGACAAGCCCGGCCTCCGCGAGGTCCGCGACGAGGATCCGGGCCACGCCGAGCGGCATCGCCAGCAGGGCCGACACCTCGGCCACCGATTTCACCTCGCGACACAGATGGCAGATGCGCTGGTGCTCGGGGAGCAGCCCCATGAGCGCTGCCGGGTCGGCCGTCGTACTGATCAGCGCCTCGATGGCGAGCTGATAGCGCGGCCGCGTCCGGCCGCCGGTCATCGCGTACGGACGTACCAGCGGCTGGTCGCCCTCATCCTCGTACGGCTCCGCGTACGGATCATGAGAGGCGGTGGGCGGGGTCATGAATCCTCCGGGCGGGACAGCAGTTGGTCAGTCGTGCCGTCTGACGAGGCCGGTGGGGGGATTGTGGCGGCCGGACGGTGATTTGGTAACACGGGTGGTGCCGGGGCCCTTCAGTGGAGCAGACTTCCTTGTAGTTCAGCGCGCAGGTCGGGCGTGAGTACCGCCCCCGCGCGATCGACCAGGAGTGCCATCTCGTAGCCGACGAGGCCGATGTCGCAATCCGGGTGGGCGAGGACGGCCAGGGACGAGCCGTCCGAGACGGACATGAGGAAAAGGAACCCGCGTTCCATCTCCACGACCGTCTGCGCCACGCTGCCGCCCTCGAAGATCCGGGATGCCCCGGCGGTCAGTGAGGTCAGCCCCGAGGCGACGGCCGCGAGCTGATCGGCGCGGTCGCGCGGAAAGCCCTCCGACATCGCCAGGAGGAGTCCGTCGGCGGACACGACGACGGTGTGGGACACCCCTGGGGTGTTGTCCACGAAATTCGTGATCAACCAGTTGAGGTTCTGTGCCGCCTGGCTCATCGGGCTCAACTAACGCTCCTGCTGGTGAGTGGGCCGCGGATAGCTGCCGGTCTGGTTGGTACCGGCCTGACGGCCCTGTGCGATTCCCCGACGGAGATTGGTCAGCCGGCCGCGCACTTCGTCGGGCGCACGCGATACCTGCGGACCGCTCTGTTGCGACTGCTGCTGAGCCGTGCCCGGGACGAGGTTGGCCCGGGGCACCCGGCGAGGCAGGCCGGAAGTGGTGATTCCGCCCGCGGCCGGCTGCCGGACGCGTTCGGCCTGCCGGACGAGGTCGTCGTTCGGCGAGCTGCGCCAGGCGGTGGTGGCGGGCCGCTGGGGGGCCGCCGGGGTCTGGGGCTGGGAGGCCTGCGGCTCCGGGTCCGCGGCCGACGCGTCGTGCTGCGCCCTGGCCTCGCGGTCGCCGTGGAACCAGTTGGTCTCCAGCGTGTCGAACAGCGGCGTACGTCCGTCACCGGGTCCGGCGGCGGGGGGCAGGGCCCATCCGTCACCGGGATGCTGGGCAGGGGTTCCGCCGGAGTTCCCGTTGGCGTTCGTACCAGCGGGCTCCTGGTGGACGGGATGCTGCGCCGGGGCCGGCGGACGCGGGGCGCCGAAGTCGTTGCCGCCCTGCGCGCCGTTGCTCTGCGGGCGCTCGAACTGGCCGGTGGCGGCCGGGTTCTGCCGTTCCGGCAGGCGGTGCTGCCCGGTCGAGCCGTTGTCGTAACCCTGGGCGCCGGTGAACGGCCCGGTCCCTGCCGGGTCGTTCGGACCCGTCTGACCGTGCTGACCCGTCCGACCGGGCTGGCTGCCGAAGACGTCCGAGCGGACGAAGGACCCCTCGTCCTGCTGCGGGGCGGTCGGCTCGGGCCGCGTGAACTGGTCGTTCTGCGGGGCGCTCATGCCGCCCTGGCCCTGGCCGCCCTGACCCTGGCCGCCCTGACCTTGGTCGCCCTGGCCCTGGCCGTACTGGTCCTGACCGTATCGACCCTGGCCGTACTGGTCCTGGTTGTACTGGTCCTGACCGTACTGACCCTGGTTGTACTGGTCCTGGTCGTACTGGTCCCGGCCGGGCTGGGCGAACTGGCCCGTGTTCTGCGGGTCGTCCTGGCGAGGGGCCGGGGCGTCGAAGTCCGGGCGGGCGAACTCGGCCGTGGCGGGGGGACCCTGCGACTCGCCGAGCCGGGGGACAGCCGGCATCTCGGCGGTCGAGCCGGGACCCTGCCGGTCGTCGAAGCGCGGCGTGCGGTCCGTACGGGAGCTGTCCGGCTCCTCGTGGCCCCGCGGGGCGTCCAGCGAGGCACGCGGCACCGGCTGCGCGTTGTCGTCGCTCCAGCTGGGCGTGCGGGGTTGCGGGTTGCCGCCGGGCAGCTCGGCCCGCGGCCCGCCGCGCGGCGGCAGCTGCGGACGACGGCCCTGCTCGGCGTCGCCGTTCCCGTTGCCGCGGCGCTTGCCGCGCTGCGGAGGAGCGGAGGGACCGCGTCCGCCGCCGAAGACGGAGGAGTCCTGGCCCTGCGGGGCGTTCATGCCCGCGGCCTGCAGGCCCTGCGGAGCACCCGGCGCCTGACCGGCACCAGAGCCGGTGCCCGCTCCCGCGCCGGCTCCCGCTCCCGCGCCGGCCGGAGCCGGGCGGTTCTGCTGGTTGGGTCCCGCCGGGGACTGGGGCCCGCGCGCGCCACCCGGCGCACCCGGACGGCCGCCCGTGTCCCGCCCGGGCAGTGCTGCCCTGGGCCCCTGACCGGCACCGAGGGCACCGCCGCCCGACGTACCCGCGCCGAGGGCGCCGCCACCGCCACCGGCGCCGAAGGCACCGCCGTTTCCGAACGCGCCGCCGCCCTGGCCGCCACCACGCCGGGCCGCCGCGACACCGGCCGCGGCCTGCGCGGCGGCCGGACCGCCGTTGCCCGTGGACGACTGCCCCTGCTTGGGCAGCGGCTTGCGGCCGCCCTGGGCGACGTCGACGGGCAGCATGACCAGCGCGGTCGTCCCACCGGAGTCGGACGGACGCAGTTGGATGCGGATGCCGTGGCGCTGCGAGAGGCGGCCGACCACGAACAGACCCATGCGGCGGGAGACGGAGACGTCCACGGTCGGCGGGGAGGCGAGCCGCTCGTTGATCGCGGCCAGGTCCTCCGGCGAGAGGCCGATACCGGTGTCGTGGATCTCGATCAGCACACGGCCGTCGGGCAGCGCGTGACCGGTGACCTTGACCTTGGTCTGCGGGGAGGAGAACGAGGTCGCGTTCTCCAGCAGCTCGGCGAGCAGGTGCACGAGGTCGTTGACCACGCGGCCGGCGACCTCGGTGGTCGGCACGGAGGACAGCTCGATGCGCTCGTACTGCTCCACCTCGGAGGCGGCGGCACGGAGCACGTCGACCAGCGGGACCGGGCGGGTCCAGCGGCGGCCGGGCTCCTCACCGGCGAGGACCAGGAGGTTCTCACCGTTACGGCGCATACGCGTCGCGAGGTGGTCGAGCTTGAACAGCGAGGACAGCTGGTCCGGGTCGGCCTCGCGGGACTCCAGTTCGGAGATCAGCGACAGCTGGCGCTGGATCAGACCCTGGGAACGGCGCGAGAGGTTGGTGAACATCGCGTTGACGTTGCCCCGCAGCAGGGCCTGCTCGGCGGCGAGACGGACCGCCTCGCGGTGCACGTCGTCGAAGGCCGTGGCCACTCGGCCGATCTCGTCCCGGGAGTGCACACCGACCGACTCCACCGAGGTGTCGACGTCCTGCGGGTCGGTCTCGGACAGCTGCTTGACCAGCTCGGGCAGGCGGTCCTGGGCGACCTTGGTCGCGGTGTCCTCCAGGCGGCGCAGCGAGCGGATCATGGAGCGGGCCACGACGAACGCGCCGACCAGAGAGACGCCGAGCACCAGCAGGATCACCACACCCGAGATGATCGCTTCGCGCTCCGACTCGCTGCGCAGCTCGCGGGCCTGCTGCTCCATGTCCTCAAGCAGCTTGAGCTCGATGTTCTTCATCTGCTGGATCTTGGTGGAGCTGTCGTCCAGCCAGTCCTGGTAGGACCGCTTGTTCAGGCCGCCGATGGCGCCCTCCTTGCCGAGCGCGCGACCGGCGTACTCGTCGGACGACTCGATCACCGCGTTGCCCTCGGAGATCGGCTTGAGGACTTCCTCTGCACCGTCGCCGTAGATGCTGGTGAAGCTGCGGATCTCGGACTTCTGGCTCTGCAGCGCGGACTCGGCGTAGAGCCGGTCGTTCTCGGCGAGGTCCGGCTTCGTGGTGTTGCTCGCCGGAAGGGCGGCCGCGAGGACGGCGCGCTGGATGGAGGCGTACTCCTTGGCCGAGGAGAAGGCCGACAGCGCGCGCGTGCGCTGGATCATGTCGGGGTTGCTGGTCGCCTCCGCCATGTCCTGCGAGAGGTCGAGCAGGTGGGTGATCAGACGGTGGTAGGCCTCGACCGTCTGGGTCGAGTTGTCCTCGGCCTCGTAGGCGTTGCTCCGGATCCGCTCGAGGTCGTTCAGGTCGCCGGCGAGGCCGACGAGGCTGTCGCGGACGCCGACGAGGTTGCCGTCCTTGCTGGCGGCGTCGATCTGCTCGGACTGGTCGAGGAAGTTCTTCCGCGCCCGGTCGGTCGCCTCCCGGTCGCCCTTGACGGCGATCGCGCTGGACGACGAGCCGTGGGCCAGCGGACCGGCGGACTGGTCGCGCTCCTCCTGGAGCGCGTGGGCCAGCTCCGTCGCCTGCTTGGTCATCTCGGTCAGCAGCTTCATGTTCTCGAGCTGCTGGATGTCGTCCATCGACTGGTTGATGCGCATCGCGCCCAGCGAGGTGGCCGTGACCACCGGTAGCGCGAGCAGCGAGATCAGACGGGTGGAGATCCGCCAGTTGCGCAGGGCTATTCGCGGGCCGGGGCCGGTCGAGCCCTTGGTCGCCTTGGCGGGCGGCTTCTGGTCGGGAGCGGACGACGCCGCCGCCTGACCGGAGCGTCCGGCGCGGTCCCCGCTGTCGCCGGACTGGTCCTGGCCCTGGGCGTGCTGGGGCGAGGAACCGACGGCCTTGGGGCCGGTCCCACCGTGCGGCTCCGGCTCCGCCGAAGCGCTGCCATCCCTCTTGAAACGTCCCTGCACTAGCGTCGCAACCTCTGGACCAGGCACCCCTCCGCGTGAACGGACGGGCACGGTGTCGGCGTCATAGGGGCGCCCTGAATACGCCCCCGTGGCGGTCGTGAGTGACCGGCGCTGGTTCCCCCTTCTCGCCGCCGCTCGGCGCTGGTGTGCGCCCTCTGTGCGCCGGCTCGATCCCGCAGCGGTCCGTGGAATTCCAGCACAGTGCAGGATCTCCAACAAGGCCCGTGGGTCAGCCCGCGACCTACGTGACACCACGTGAGGGTCGAGTCACCGGACGTAGAAAATGATCACCCGCAAAACGGATATACGTCCGCGAGTCGCCGGTGGGTGGAGGGTGTCCCAGTCGACATGATCAGCAGCGGAATGATGGCTTCAGGTGGGCAATGTCGGTTTCGTCGGGGCGGCGAGCGGGCCGGAATTGACCGATATGCCCCTGGATAAGTGAGCAAACTCACACGGAGATCACGGACCTCGCTCGGGTTGGCGGGGAATCGCATGTTTAGCCTGACGCTTTACAGAGAAGGCAAAACCGACAACCCGCGCCCTCGCAGGGGTTCTCGCAGCCCCCGGCGCCCGGACACGACAGGGTCTCGTTCAACCGTGAAGACGACGACGATGTTCCACAAGATCGCCAACCCGCGACGCACCACGCTGGCGCACCTCGACGCCGCCACCGAGCTGCAGACGCCGGAGCAGCCCGAGCACGCCGTCGAGCTCCCCACCCAGACCGCCAACCCCCGGCGCACCATCCTGATGGAGATGCCGGTCGCGGCCACCGCCGCACAGTAGTACGCCACCCGGCCGCCGACCGTTCGGCCGGCCGTACGGGCACCCGGGCGCCCGCGCGACTAACCACCGCTCCTCGCCGGGGCACGGGGACGTCATGCGCGAGGCGCCCGCCCTGTGGGTCAGCCCCGCCGCGTTAGCCTGGAGCGTCAGACTCCAGCCAGCTCAGTCAAGGGGCCAAGCAACCCGTGCGCATCGCCAGGTTCTCCATCGACGGGAACGTCGCCTTCGGCGCGGTCGAGGGCGACCAGCCGGACCAGCTCGTCCTCGACATCATCAAGGGCATCCCGTTCGCGGACTTCGAGCTCTCCGGCACCAAGGTGCCCCTGAGCAAGGTGCGGCTCCTGCCGCCCGTTCTCCCCAACAAGGTCGTCGCCTTCGGCCGCAACTACGCCGAGCACGCCCGCGAACTCGGCAACGAGGTGCCCGACGCCCCGTTCGCCTTCTTCAAGCCGTCCACCTCGGTCATCGGCCCCGGCGACGCGATCCAGTACCCCTCCTTCTCCGAGGAACTGCACCACGAGGCCGAGCTCGCCGTCGTCATCGGCCGCATGTGCCGCGAGGTCCCGCGCGACCGCGTCAAGGACGTCGTCCTCGGCTACACCTGCGCCAACGACATCACCGCCCGCGACGTGCAGCGCCGCGAGAAGCAGTGGGCCAGGGCCAAGGGCTTCGACTCCTCCTGCCCGCTGGGCCCCTGGGTGGAGACCGACCTGGACCCGAGCGACCTCACCATCCAGCTCACGGTCAACGGCGCCCAGCGCCAGCTCGGCCGCACCAGCGAAATGATCCACTCCATCGAGGATCTGATCGTCAACATCTCCGAGGCGATGACGTTGCTCCCCGGCGACGTGATTCTCACGGGCACCCCGGCCGGCGTCGGCCCCCTCAACGTCGGCGACGAGGTCGCCGTCACCATCGAAGGCATCGGCACTCTCACCAACAAGGTTGTCAAGCGTGGCTAGCGCACCCGTACGCGTCCGTTTCTGCCCCTCGCCCACCGGTAACCCCCACGTGGGCCTGGTCCGCACCGCCCTGTTCAACTGGGCCTTCGCCCGGCACCACCAGGGCACGCTGGTCTTCCGCATCGAGGACACCGACGCGGCCCGCGACTCCGAGGAGTCCTACGACCAGCTCCTGGACTCGATGCGCTGGCTGGGCTTCGACTGGGACGAGGGCCCCGAGGTCGGCGGCCCGCACACGCCGTACCGCCAGTCGCAGCGCATGGACATCTACAAGGACGTCGCGGCCAAGCTCCTCGACGCCGGCCACGCCTACCGCTGCTACTGCTCCCAGGAGGAGCTGGACACCCGCCGCGAGGCCGCCCGTGCCGCCGGCAAGCCGTCCGGCTACGACGGCCACTGCCGCGACCTGAACGACGCCGAGGTCGAGGAGTACAAGGCGCAGGGACGCGAGCCCATTGTCCGCTTCCGGATGCCCGACGAGGCGATCACTTTCACGGACCTGGTCCGCGGCGAGATCACCTACCTCCCGGAGAACGTCCCGGACTACGGCATCGTCCGCGCGAACGGCGCCCCCCTCTACACGCTCGTCAACCCGGTCGACGACGCGATGATGGAGATCACCCACGTCCTGCGCGGCGAGGACCTGCTCTCCTCCACCCCGCGCCAGATCGCCCTGTACAAGGCGCTGACCGAGCTGGGTGTCGCCAAGGAGATCCCCGCCTTCGGCCACCTGCCGTACGTCATGGGCGAGGGCAACAAGAAGCTCTCCAAGCGCGACCCCCAGTCGAGCCTGAACCTCTACCGGGAGCGCGGCTTCCTCCCCGAGGGCCTGCTCAACTACCTCTCCCTGCTCGGCTGGTCGCTCTCCGCCGACCAGGACATCTTCACGATCGAGGAGATGGTCGCGGCCTTCGACGTCGCGGACGTCAACCCCAACCCGGCCCGCTTCGACCTGAAGAAGTGCGAGGCGATCAACGCCGACCACATCCGACTGCTCGAGGTGAAGGACTTCACCGAGCGCTGCCGCCCGTGGCTGAAGGCCCCCGTCGCCCCCTGGGCGCCCCAGGACTTCGACGAGGCCAAGTGGCAGGCGATCGCGCCGCACGCGCAGACCCGCCTGAAGGTCCTCTCCGAGATCACGGACAACGTCGACTTCCTGTTCCTGCCGGAGCCGGCCGTCGACGAGGCGAGCTGGACGAAGGCCATGAAGGAGGGCTCGGACGCCCTGCTGCGCACCGCCCGCGAGAAGCTGGACGCGGCCGACTGGACGTCCCCCGAGTCACTCAAGGAGGCCGTCCTGGCCGCCGGTGAGACCCACGGCCTCAAGCTCGGCAAGGCCCAGGCCCCCGTCCGCGTCGCCGTCACCGGCCGCACGGTCGGCCTGCCCCTCTTCGAGTCCCTGGAGGTCCTGGGCAAGGAGAAGGCGCTGACCCGGATCGACGCGGCGCTGGCGAGGCTGGCCGCGTAGCGCTCACGCGTGCGGGCGCGGGGCGGTGTCCGGACTTCCGGACGCCGCCCCGCGCCGTATCCGGACTGCGGTCCGCGTCTTCGCCGTATCCGGCCTGCGATGCGCCCCAGCGCCGTAGCGGGCGTGCGATCCGTGTCTTGCGCCGGACGCGGCGGGGCCGACGGCGTTACCGTCGGATCATGAGCATTCGCGCCGTGGTCTGGGACGTCGACGACACACTCTTCGACTACACCACCGCCGACCGCGAGGGCATGCGCGCCCACCTGGTGGCCGAGGGGCTGCTCGCCGGGTACGGGTCGGCCGAGGAGGCCCTCGTGCGCTGGCGGGAGATCACCGACCGGCAGTGGGCCCGCTTCGCGGCCGGTGAGGTCGACTTCGTCACGCAGCGGCGCGACCGCACCCGGGTCTTCCTCGGCCGGCCGGAGCTGACGGACGCCGAGGCCGACGACTGGTTCCGGCGGTACGTCACGCACTACGAGGCCGCCTGGTCCCTCTTCCCGGACGTCCTGCCCGTCCTGGACGCCCTCGCCGGCAGCCACCGGCACGCCGTGCTCTCCAACTCCAGCCTGACCGTCCAGGACCGCAAGCTGCGCGTCCTCGGCGTGCACGACCGGTTCGAGGCCATCCTGTGCGCCGCCGAGCTGGGCGTCTCCAAGCCCGAGCCCGGCGCCTTCCTGGCCGCCTGCGACGCCCTCGGCCTCACCCCGCCCGAGGTCGCCTACGTCGGCGACCACCCGGAGATCGACGGACGCGGAGCCGCGGACGCCGGACTGCTGTCGGTCTGGATCGACCGAGGTGGCGTGTACGCGACGGTCGATCCGCCCGTCGGACCACGCCGTATCGCCTCCCTCTCCGAACTCCCCGCGCTCCTCGGCGCCGATACCCGTTTTGGAGCCCCGTCCACCTTCGGGTAATGTTCTTCCTGCGCCGCCGAGGAGCGGGCCGAAAGGGCCGGGAACCGGAAGCGCAACGCTAGAACAAGATCCCTCAGGGGCTTGCGTTCCAG
>NZ_BAABCQ010000229.1:0-9562 GCF_039539045.1 Streptomyces marokkonensis | reverse complement strand
TGACCGCCGAGCAGCGCAGGCGCCGGGAAGAGGTACGGGTGCGGGCCGTTGACCTCTTCGAAGAGGGTGCGGAAGTCCCGTGTATTGCCCGGGAGTTACGGGTGAGCGGGAAGTCGGTCTACCAGTGGCGTCGTAGCTGGAGGTCGGGCGGGCGCGAGGCTCTGCGTTCCAGAGGCCCCTGCGGCTACGACTGCCGGCTCGGCCCCCACCTGCAGGCCAAGCTCGCGATGTGGCTGGACGAGGGGCCGGCCGCGCACGGCTGGGCGGACGACCAGGTGTGGACCGCGGCAAGGATACGCACGCTGATCGGGCGGAAGTTCCACCTCTCCTACAGTGTCTCCGGGGTGACCCGGCTGCTGCACCGGATGGGCTACAGCGTGCAGATGCCCGCCCGGCCCGCCGCCGAACGCGACGAAGACACGATCACAGTCTGGCGGGAGGCGACCTGGCAGGAGGTAAAACCCTCCGGGCGGCGACCGGTGCGTTCATCTGCTTCGAGGACGAAGCGGGCGTGACCGGTCGGCCGCCCAAGGGCCGCACCTGGGGCCGACGCGGCATCACCCCGGGGATCAGGGTGTCCGGCCGCAGCCGGGGACGGCTCTCGGCAGCCGGGCTGCTGTGTTACCGGCCGGGCCTGCCCGCCCGTCTGTGCTACCGGCTGCGTCGGCATACCGGCCGCAAGGGCGAGCGCCGCTCGCTGAGCGAGAGGGACTACATCAGCCTGCTGGACGGCGCCCACCAGCTGCTGAAGGCCCCGCTGATCGTGGTGTGGGACCGGCTGAGCACCCACATCTCCAAGGCCATGAAGGCACTCGTTGCCGAACGTGACTGGCTCACGGTGGTCCTGCTGCCCGGGTATGCACCCGACCTCAACCCGGTGGAAGGCCTGTGGGCTCACATCAAACGGAGCCTGGCCAACCTGGCCGCCCGCACCCTCAGCGAGCTGGAGACTCTGCTCCGCAGGCGGCTCAAGGCGCTGCAGTACCGGCACGGCGTCCTCGACGGATTCCTCGCCGGAACGGGCCTCAATCTCGACAGACCGGACAGACCCTAATACGCCGAAGTCAGTAACGTCGTCGGGGTGGGCGGTGAGCCAGTCGCGAACCTTCTTGGAGCGGTGGGCGGAGTACCCGTCGACCACGAGGTGGACCTTGTGGTCGAAGTGGCCGGCGAGCCGGTCCAGGAAGCGGCACATCACCTCGGCGGTGAAGTTCTCCGTGAGGACCATGAAGTGCATCCGGCCCTTGGTGCTGATCGCCGACATGGCGTTCGCCGAGAACCGGTTTCCGCTCCGCCGTACCACGGGTGTCCTGCCCTTCTCGCCCCAGGTGCGGCCGGCGATCTGGTCGGAGCGGACACCGACCTGGTCGGCGAAGAGGATCTCGCCGCCGTCCTTATTCGCCCGCGCACGGATCTTCGGCTAGGTTTCCTCGTGCCAGCGCCGGACAGCCTGCGGGTCCTGCTCGACGGCCCGCTTGTCCGGCCGCTGGAACGACAGTCTCCACCGCTTGAGGTACTTGCCCACCCCCGGCTCGGTCAGCCGTACCCGGTACAGCTTCGCGATCAGCTCGCCCACCAGCCGCCGCGTCCACAACTGACCGCTCAGCCCCACGTCACAGGGTCGATGATCCAGGACGGCCTGCCGCACGGCGGCCTGCTCGGCCTCGCCCAGCACCTGGTGCACCCCGACTGGCTTGCCCCTCGGCCGCGTGACCAGCGCCTCACGGCCGCCGGCCAGCCACTTCGCCCACCAGCCGTCCACCGCCTTCAGCGACACCCCGAAGAGCTGCGCCACATCCTCACGGTCCCGCCCCGCCGCCAACGCGGCCACCGCCCGCAACCGCAGGGCCTCCTGCGCCGACGGCCACAGATGCCGCGCGTCCCCCACCAGATCGTTCACACGTCCGGTTGTGCAGGGCCTCCCTCGTCCTCGATGGGAAACTGGTGACCGTGCAGCCGGTAGACCATCTCGTCTGGTGCAGCCAGCATCCGTGCCTGCCGCCAGGCTGCATCGAATGACAATTGGCTGCCCGCTTCGCGCCGCAGGCGAAGTGCACGCCAGGAAGAGAGGGGGTCCAGGACGATCCGCCACAGCGCGGGGCTCATTCCTTGCGCCGCCCTTCCGCAGCACTAGAAGCGACGGAGGAGTCGTCTGATGAGTCATCGCCCTTCAGCTTCTGGAGCGCGTCGCAGAGCGCAAGCATGGCCCGGTTCTGCAGCTCAATGTCGTTGAAACCCTGGCCGACCTTTTCCCACTGGTCGAGCATGGGCTGCCACCATTCGTCAGCCGCGACCATCCACCGTGCCAGGCGCTGCCATTCGGCAACCTGCTGAGCGTCCGGCCAATCATGTTGCTTTTCGATCCGGTCCAGCACGAAAAGGTCGGGCTGCTCGTACAGGTTCGTGCGGAGGAACCGCAGCCGCCGTACCCGTGCCTCGTCAGCCTGCTGCTGAGCAAGGTCCTCCCGTGCTCTCTCCGAGAGCGCCAGTTCCACACGGGCAGCCAGACACCGGTACTCGGTGGCGCGGGTGTGTTCCGGGGCGCCGAGCTCGGCGTTGATGGTGTCCTGCGCGGTGCGCACCTCGACGGCTGGGAAGAGCTGCGCAACCTCGCGTGCCCGCGCTAGGGTCTGGCTGAGTACGAGGTCTTCGAGATTGGGCCGGGTCCGTAACGCGGGGCGCCACTCGATCGTGAACGTGGCCTCGAAGTTGATACCGGGGGTCGCGCAGCGGAGCATCCGTGGCTGGGCGCAGTGGATCGTACGGGCCCGGCGCTGCCAGAACCACCTCACGCCGAATCCCTGTTGAGCTGAAACACCGTGCGGACACGTGGGTCTACGAGACGGTCCCAGAAGTCGTTGGCCGCGTTCGTCTCCCCGTCGACCGAGACGTGCTCCAGTGCCTGCATCAGGCTCACGGAAGCCTTGAAGATCTTTTGGCCGCGTAGGACGGGGAGCAGCCCGTCGCGGACGCGGGCGTAGGTGTCGGGGTCGGTCGCTGACTGCCTGACCCATGTGGTGAGGCGGTTGATGGCGTCGGGAGCCGTATCGATGTCTCCCAATAGATCCTGCAAAGCCCGGTTCACGTTCACTTCGGAAGGGACTTCATCGGATAGCAGCCACGGGGTGGTGGTGCCTGGTACGGACATCAGGGCCAGGAAGGCTGCGGTGCCGGCCCCGCGGGACCGACCTGACTGCTGCCATGTTCGTACTTCGGTGATGAGCCGCGCCACCCCGGCGGGGTGCTGAGCCTGCTCGATGAAGACTGCGAGGGCCTCAGGCCAGGCTGATTCGTGCCCACTGTTGGCGGCTCGCCGCAGCCGGACCATTGCCATCCTGGCCTGAGAAGACGTGACGTCCGGGGAGTTCAGGACTTGTCGGCAGGCGGCGACCACCGTAGCCGCCCGTTCCTTGCCCGAAGCCCAGCCGTACAGAATGCCCCACGCTTGGCGGCCGATATGCTCGTCCTGTACTGCCTGGACCAAAAGGGCGCTGAGGAGTTCTTCCTTCACTGGGTAGCTCTTGGAGCCGAGCTGTACGAGGTGGTCGACGTTCCCGTGCCGCAGGGTCAGAGCGGCGATGGCATCCACGACGTGCTCGTTCGCCTCGCTGTTGTCCCCAGACATAAGCCACTTGAGCAAGGGATCGCGCATGACCTCGTAGTTGTCCCAGACGTAGGTCAGGATGGCCCTGCCGTAGCCGGGTTGGTCGAAGATGGCTTCGTCGTTGCTGCTAACTCCGGCGCCGACATCGACAACACGGCGGCGCAACCCGCGGCCGGCGAATGCCGCACTTGTCGACGAGGCGAAGTCGCTGCCGCTGGCGACATCGGCGCTGATGATGCGCTGCAGGTCGCGGGCGGCTTTGGCCACTACGGGCATTGGCGCGGATTGGCACACAGCCAGGGCCAGGAGGAGGCAGCGGTCTTCCAGTGGCAGCGACGTGTCCTTGCCTCCATGCCCGGAGGCCGTCTCTCCGAACAGGGTGTCGAGTTTGTCTCGCCAGTCGGACATGGCGGACGTGATCCGTTCGAGCAGTCCGGCATCGAGCGCGGACCATGACGACGGGACGTCCATGGGGAGCGACGTGTCAGTCAGCCGTTCGTGTTCCCGCCACGCCAGCATGATCGAGTCCGAGGTGTGGACCGCTTCCACGGCGTCGAGACGGCTTATCGAAGCCTTGCTCTTGTCGACGGAGTGAAGGTAAGCAATCAGCCCAGCGGCCTCGCGAGCCCTCAGCCGGGCTTCCACGACACCCTGGGCCGGCGGCGGCTCGGTGACGTGGACGACGTGAATGCCGGATTGGACCGAGGCGTAGTGATCAGTCCAGAGATCCTTGGCCACGTTCAGGACGAGGTAGGAGCCGAGTCTTTCCAGAAGCCCGGCATGCTCTTCCAACATGGTGAGGAAATCGGCCGAGATCCGGTCGTGCTCAGGGTCCTTGAGGTCGACCTGGTAGGCGTGGCGCTCCTCGGCGGGAAGCCAGCCCACTTTGGGTGTCTTCCAGTCTGCGTCCAGTTTCACGATGTCGGTCTCCTCGCCCGTGTGCTCGGCGAGGAGGTGCAGGGCCAGGGTGGTCGATCCGTACGACCGCGGGGCGACGATGATCAGTACGTGCTTCCGCGGGTGTAACCCCGCCGGATCCAGAGCCTGCTGCCACGTCTCTGCCCATTGGCCTTCGCGGGCGATCGGCTCCTGCTTGATCCGGTGACGAGAAAGCGTGGAGCCTTCGAGGATGCCCGGTTTGCGGGTCTCGTTGATGATCTTGTCGGCGTGGTTGACGAAAAACTCCGGACGGTTCACCGTGATCGGTGCCGGCCCAGTGTCCGGTACGGGGGGCACGACGAACGCTGCCGGGGCGGCCCGGTCAGCGCCAACGGTCTCCGTGCCTTCAAGGGCGCTACTGGTTGGGTCCGGCGGATGCGGAGCCGTGCCATCCGCTCCCGTCGACGGAGAGTCGAGCTCGTCGGGAGAGCGGCGCGAAAAAGGGGAACGGTCATCGGACATGCGCTCTCTGGTTCCTTTCGATGCGGCTCGGTGCGAGGGCACAGGCACGGTCAGATCCGGCGCCGGTCGATGCGCATCGTTCCGACCGTGTTGATCACGGTGGTATCGGTCATTTCGCCGTTGAACTGGAAGATGGCGCCAGTCGGGCTGTTTGAACCGGCCGACGACGTCGGCGCGGCTGTTCCACCTCCGCCTCCGAGGGGCTCCGGGCTGATGAGCGGTGCGAGGGCTTGCGGTGTCATCTCGGGTACGAACAGCCAGCACGGCTCCTCGAATGTCTTGCCGTGCACCCGCGCCGTGGCACGGAGGAAGCGTTCCTCGTCGAGGTCCGGCGTGCGTCCCGCGCGGACGGTCCGCCGGAACGCCGCCTCCGAGACGACGGCGGCCAGAAAGCCGCCTCGGTGTTCCCGGGCCACGGTGAGGCCCGCGCGCACGACCTGGCTGTCGAGCAGTCGGCACACCTCGTTGATGGCATCGCCACGATGGTCGAGCAGGGAGAGCGGGCCGACATGCACAGCGGCACGCAGTCGGATCGCTGGTGCGTTGGCGAGCCGTTCACGGTCGTAGCGGACGAGCGCTGTGTGCAGGTGTTCCAGCAGCGGGTCGACCAGCCGTGCGATGTCCTTGGCCGGCATGACGAAGATGGCTCCATCTCCGGTGTCCTTGAATGCACCGGGCCGGTCTCGTGGATCCTGCAGGCCAACGTGGGTCAGCACATTGGTGAGGACGTCATCCAGATCGGAACGGACGGGCGCCATCTTCGCTTCCGGAATCTGGCTGTAGCCCTGCATATCCACGGCCAGGAGCGCCTGCTCCGGTGGCACGTCGACGGACGAAGGTGAGGCAATGGGCACGCTGTCACCGACCTTTCGGTCACGACGGAAGAATCGAGTGCCCCATGCTGATCGGCCCGGGCACGCTCTGGTGCCCACTACTGGGCACCGCCCGGGTGCGGCCGGTCACATCGTGCTGCGGGCGTGGGCCGTGATCGATGTGATGTCGTGGATCAGTAGTCCGCCGCCCGGATCCGTCTCCAGCCAGCCCTCTTCCCGCCACGGCTTGATCGCCGTACCGACGGCGTTGCGGGACGCACCGATCATCTGGGAGAGCTCTTCCTGAGTCAGTCGGACACTGACCGCTGGCTGACTCGTCGCAGCGGCATCCACGAGCCGGCGAAGGGCACCGGCCAGACGTACGGGAACACACGCGGTGGCGAGTTCGAGCCTGACGGCTTCGGACTCCCTGACCCGCGCGATCGCATGGCGTAGCAACGGGTTGAGTAGGCCGTTGCTCTCGACAAATGAAAGGAAATCGGGAGCCGGAATGAGATGCACGTGGCAGGATTCCGCAGCGATCACAGAAGCCGAGCGGGGCTGCGCATCCAGGACGGCCAGTTCGCCGAGCAGTTCACCAGGGCCGCGTATCGCGAGCAAGGTCCGTTCCCCGTTCGGCCCCGTCAACGTCACGAGGGTCGACCCCGAAGCCAGCAAGACCACATGAGTACCGGGACCTCCCTGCCGCAGGAGGACGCTGCGGGCCGGGCGCACCCGCATGGGGGCGAGGCCACGCAACTGCGACCACAGACTCTCGCCGATCACTGCCATGTGCGACTGATACATATCCCCCCAAACGTAGGGACCAACCCATAGAGGGTGAGATTTTCAGGAGGCGAGGAAGGTGAGCAACAGGACCAATCCGGCCACACTGATTGCGGCCACGGTGAGATCGACGGCCACCTTGACCGCCCGGAACTTTCGGCGCGCGAGGGTGGTCAAAGCGGCCTCACGTTCCGGTAACTCGTTGCAGTTCACCGGACGTGGCGGTAGGGCTGCCGGCGAGTGCCTGCTTCCGCTGCCTCCGCCGATGAACTCCTCACGCCAAACGAGCCCGTCGTCCTTCGGGAAGATGGGGCGCAGGGCCATCAGCGTCGACACCAGGGCTGCCCCGAGCAGTGCGCCCACCAGCGCCACAGCCACGCTGAGCATGCGCGACGAGTTCACCGGCGTGGACAGTGCCGTCCCTGCCGTGATCGCAAGTAGGGCACCGGTTACTCCACTCAGAGCTGTTGCTTTCGTGTCCGCGCGCTGCACCTCGACGAACATCCTGTTGTCATCACTCGCAGGTGCGCCGGTTGTTGTCGGGACGTGCAGCGGGACGTTCTGCGGCTCAAGTTCTTCCACTGCCTTCTCCTTGTCGTTGCCTTGCGGCTTGGAGTAGCAGTCTGGGCAGGCGGCCGGAACGCAGCTGCCCACCAGGTGGTAGCGATCGCGATCGATCGGTCACAGTCGGGAGCCTGGTTTGGTCTGAACCACGAGGTTGCCCGGACTCAGTGCTCCACAGACGACGGTGGGGCAGCCAGTGGCGGGTCCACTCGGCCGCCTAATGCTCTGGGGCTGGATGACGTCCCAGGCTGCCCGGTTTGTTGAACGACTTCCACGTCGATGCAGAGGATGGCTCCGTGCTCAACGAACTGCTTACCTGGCGCATCGTCAGGTAAGTCAGCATCTGGTCAGCATGGGTCCTCGCATACTCCGAGGCAGGTGCTCAAGCGGGTCCTTGGACGGCGATGGCACAACAGCCCGATTCTACGCGGAAGCGCAGGTGGGGAACCTTCTTGCCCAAGAGGGATCGATGTTCCTAAGCATCTTCGAGTGTGAGGAGTGTCGGTGTACAGTGAACAACGCCCCTGACCTGCAGAAAGTTGGCGGGGAGCCGTCTTCTAGGAGTCCAAAGTGCTGCGAACTTTGATCAAGTCCAAGATCCACCGCGCCACCGTCACCCAGGCCGACCTGCACTACGTCGGCTCGGTGACCATCGACGCCGATCTGCTGGACGCCGCCGATCTGCTGCCCGGTGAGCTCGTGCACATCGTGGACATCACCAACGGTGCCCGGCTGGAGACGTACGTCATCGAGGGCGAGCGGGGTTCCGGCGTGATCGGGATCAATGGGGCCGCGGCGCATCTCGTCCACCCCGGGGACCTGGTGATCCTCATCAGCTACGCTCAGGTCACCGACGCCGAGGCGCGGTCGCTGAAGCCGCGGATCGTGCATGTGGACGGCGACAACCGTATCGTCGCCCTGGGTGCCGACGCGTCCGAGCCGGTGCCGGGCTCGGACCAGGAGCGCAGCCCGCAGGCCGTGTCGGCCTGACGCACCGACCCTGCGCGGACGAGGAGCGTGGCCGTGAGCGACATCGAGATCCGGGACGACCGGGCGGCGGGCCGCCTGGAGGCCGTCGCGGGCGGCGAGGTCGTCGGGCGGGTCGAGTACTTCGTGCTGGACGCCCCCGAGCGTGCCCTCGTCCCCGTGCACACCGTCGTCGAGCCGGCCCACGAGGGACAGGGCGTCGCCGGTTCGCTGACGCGTGAACTGTATGCCGTCGCGGGGCGCGAGGGCGTCGCCGTCGCACCCCTGTGTCCGTACGTCGTGACGTGGGCCGAGCGTCATCCGGACGAGGCGCCCGCGGCCGATTCCGCGCTGTCGCGCGCGGCGCGGGAGTGGCTCGTTGCGCATCCCGGACGCTTCTGACCCGAGGGAGTGCACCGTGCTGGCGCTGCTGCACACCTCGCCCGTTCACGTTCCGGTCTTCGACGCCCTGCGTGACGAGGCGCATCCAGGGCTGGAACTGCGGCATCACGTCGACGCCGGACTGCTGGACCGGGCGCGGCACGAAGGACCGGAGGCGGTGACGGCGGACGTCCGGGCTCTGCTGCGGCGGGCCGTCACCGAGGGTGCGCGGGCCGTTCTGTGCACCTGTTCGACCATCGGCGCTGTCGCCGAGGCGGCCGCCGACGGGGTCGGGGCGCCAGTGCTGCGGGTCGACCGGCCGATGGCCGCCGCCGCGGTGGCCGCCGGTCCGCGCGTCCTCGTCCTCGCCGCCCTGGAAAGCACGCTCGCGCCGACGGCGGCCCTGGTCGAGGAGGAGGCCCGGCGGGCCGGCCGCTCCGTCGAGGTTCGTACCCTTCTGGTCGACGGTGCCTGGCCGCGGTTCGAGGCCGGCGACACCGCGGGCTACCTGCGGCTGGTGGCCGAGGCGGCCGACGCCGTCACCGATGCCGATGTGATCGTCCTGGCGCAGGTCTCCATGGCGCCGGCCCGGGAGTCGACGACCGGGGCGGCGGTCCCGGTACTGGCCGGCCCGGCGCCCGGACTGGCCGCCGGAGCGGCGGCAGCAGCAGCACGCTTCGGGTAGCTGCCGCACCTGCCCGCCTTCCCGGCACGGTGGGCCACCTGGGCCAGGACCGTTCCGGCGGAGGGGTGAGTGGGGATGTGGCCGTCGGGTAGGCGGGGGACAAGTCCAGAGCCGAAGTCGACCGACTGGCCGGAGGACAGCGCCATGACGAACCCGTATCCGGATCCCGTCCCACCCGGACCCACCCCGGGAGCTGCCCCCGGGCCGGACCCGGAGCCACAGCCGCACCCGGTGCCGCCCCCGGGGCCCGCCCCCCCACCCCCCCCCCCCGCCCCCCCCGCCCCCCCCCCCCCCCCCCCCCCCCCCCCCCCCCCCCCCCCGGCCCCCCCCCCCCCCCCCCCCCCCCCCCCCCCCCCCCCCCCC